>JAFLUK010000065.1 GCA_022508865.1 Oscillospiraceae bacterium
CCGCTATAATTTACATTGCCGTTCCATCTGCTTACATCTATTCCTTTATTGCTCAAATTCCATATCCCCCTTATTTTCATTTCTATTTTTACTTTCAATTTCAACCTCAGGCAAGCCCGAGAAAGAAGTGAGTATTGATAAAACACCTGCCAGCGCCGATGTTGACAATACCATAAGCCAGTTAACATCTGAAATCATTGCAGAAACACCAATGGCAGAAATTGCCGACTGCGCCACTGTTCGCACAGCCCTTACCGCTGCATATTTAAACCAGATTTTATTAATTTTCATATTTACACCTCCCGTTTTTTTAAAAAATCTATACTAATTCTGCTTTGCATAACTGTTCTCCAAATCAAATATTCTGTGATTTGCAACCTTAATTTCTTCGTTAATGACAGAAATGTTTTTTTCCGCCTCGTACATACGCTCAACCACACGGTTGTGCTTGTCAACCTTTTTTTCAAGCTGTTCAATGCGGTACACCATCAGTCTGGAAGAAACAAGTATTCCACCCACAGTTCCAATGGCAGAGCCTGCCAAGGTTATAATGGCAACTAAAACCTCCGTATTCACTAACTTCCTCCTGTTCATTATTTATGCCTGATAAAGCACCTACCCACTGATATTTTATTCCCCATAGAGGCAGGCTGTGTCAGGTCTATATATAATTGTAGAGAGTTACAGTTGCTTTAACAATGCAATTATTGCATAATGGCAGATTTTTTAAATTTTTTTGCAAAAAAGAAGGCCGTTCCTTGTACCGGAAACAGCCTGCGGTAATTATTTTCATTTCATATTATAGACCTCTTCCTGCACGACAAAAAGCTCCCTGATTAATGCAGGGAGCAAAATGCAGAAATAACTTTTCAGACAGACAAAACCCCCTGCGTAATAACGCAGGGGGACATGATAAGCAAAATATTAGTTTGTGATTGTCTGTTCTGTTTCAGGGTCAAAGAGGTGAATCTTTTCTGTTTCGAAAGCAACCTTAATCTTATCGCCGGGCTGTGCCTTTGATGTAGGCTCAACTCTTGCGATGATTGGCATACCCTCAACATTAACATACAGATAGATTTCTGCACCCATAAGCTCTGTAACGTCAACATTAACATCAATTGTGCTGTCTGTGTACTTTGCAAGGAGTTCAGGCTCGTCGTGAACGTGTTCAGGACGGATACCCATTCTGACAGCCTTGCCAATGTATTTGTCAAGTCTGCCGTCTGCATTCTTGGAAGCAGGAAGCTTAACGCTGTAGCCTGCAAATTCAACACAAATGTCGCTGCCCTTCTTTACAAGTGTAGCGTCAATAAAGTTCATCTGTGGTGAACCGATGAAGCCTGCAACAAATTCGTTACAAGGCATATCATACAGATGCTGTGGAGTATCAACCTGCTGAATGAAGCCGTCCTTCATAACAACAATTCTTGTACCCATTGTCATAGCCTCTGTCTGGTCATGAGTAACGTAAATAAATGTTGTGCCGAGTCTCTGATAGAGTTTGGAAATCTCTGTACGCATCTGTGCACGAAGCTTTGCATCAAGGTTTGAAAGCGGTTCGTCAAGAAGGAATACCTTTGGGTCACGAACAATTGCACGACCAAGAGCAACACGCTGTCTCTGACCGCCGGAGAGAGCCTTTGGCTTTCTGTCAAGATACTGCTCGATACCGAGAATTCTTGCAGCTTCCTGAACTCTTTCCTTAATCTCTGCCTTTGGAGTTTTTCTCAGCTTAAGACCAAATGCCATATTATCATAAACTGTCATATGCGGATACAGAGCATAGTTCTGGAAAACCATTGCAATATCTCTATCCTTTGGTGCTACGTCATTGGCCAGCATATCACCGATGTAAAGCTCACCCTTACTGATATCCTCAAGGCCGGCAATCATACGAAGTGTTGTAGATTTACCGCAGCCTGATGGTCCAACAAGGATAATAAATTCCTTGTCTTCAATCTCAAGGTTGAAGTCTGTTACAGCAGTAACTCCGCCGTCATAGATTTTGTAAATATGTCTTAATGATACATTTGCCATACTAACTATAACCTCCTTGTATATAAAGCAGGATTTATTGTTCCCCTACCCTGCTACTATAGTTGTATACCGTAAATTAGTATAGCACTTTTTCCAGCGTTTTACTACCCATATAATAACTAAACTTTTAGCCTACTTTTTAGGCAAAAAGTCACATACATAAAAAATTTACAAAATTTTTATGTAATATTCACAAAAAAACTGCCTCTATTTCAGCCTCGGACATAGGGCGGCAGTTGCCTTCTGCCAATTCCTTTGGCAAAACGAAGCTTCCAATTTGCAGTCTTTTTAAATTTTTCACTGTTAAACCTTGGGTTAAAAACATCTTTTTCACCTGATGATATTTACCCTCTCTGATAATTACCTGTGCAATATTTTTTGTTTTTTTGTCGGGAATAAGTGTTGCCGAAAGGCACAGTGTGCCGTCATAGAATTCTATGCCGTTCTTAAATGCCTCCACCATACTTTCCGTAACCTCTCCGTCAAGCTCTGCAAGGTAACGCTTGTCCACGTGTTTTTTTGGGGACAACATTCTGTGGGCAAAGTCGCCGTCGTCGGTAATAATCATAAGTCCTGTGGTGTCCTTGTCAAGTCTGCCTGCAGGGAAAAGGTTTTTCCTTTTCCACTCTTCGGGCACCAAATCAATCACTGTCTTTTCCTTTTTGTCCTCACTTGCAGAAATATATCCCTTTGGCTTATTCATAACAATATAAATGTGCTCTGTGTATGTTATCTCTTTGCCCTTTACCGCAACCTTATTTTCTTCGAGATTTACCTTTTTGTCCGGTTTTTTTGCCGGTTCTCCGTCAATGGTAACTTGTCCCGATTTTATAAGCTTTTGCACTTCTTTTCTTGTGCCGAAATTCTGTGATGCAAGAAATTTGTCAAGTCTCATAAATTTATGTTTCCTTACTATGTTATTCCGTCTGCAAGGGACTTAAAATCATCTCCGTAAACATTGGTACACTTATGACCCCCTACAACTCTGTTGCCGTACACCAGCACCGACACAAAGAGATTGTCCTTTGTACTGTACACAAACCTCTTTACTGTTTTCCCCCTGTACGGGTCAAGGTCAAGTCCGATTTTCTTTTGAATAGTGTTGTACTTCTCATATGTAGCGTTAAATGTTTCGGGGATTTTCACCTTGTCAATGGTAACCTGCTCGCCGTTAAGGTTAAAGGCAGAGAGGAACTCCTCTTTTTCTCTGTCTGTTGCAAATTTCAGAGAATACTCCCCTATCCCCTTACAACTTGCCGTTGATTTACTGCTGTCTGTGATTACATAGATAATACCAACAATCAGCAGCAGGGCGAATACCCCCAGAATTATTGTTCTTTTTGGTCTTTTTATTCCTGTTTTCAGTGTTACTACAAACATTTTATCAGTCCTTTCTCTTATACTTTATACATATGCATAAAGTTTTGATAAAATGCTTGTTTACGTTAAATCAGAAATTTTGGCAAATCACGGGGTGTTTCCGCAAAGACTGTTGCACCCTCTTTTTCCATTGAGTCCCTGTCGCCGTAGCCGTAGAGAGCTCCTACAAAATCAACCTTGCAAAGCATTGCTCCCCTTGCGTCGAAATAGGTATCTCCCACCATGACAACCTTGTCAGAACTACTGCCGCCCAGCTTTCTTATTGCATAGGGGATAATATCCTTTTTGTCCTTTCGGCTTCCGTCAAGCAGAGAGCCGCACACACAGTCAATATACTGTGAAAGTCCCAAATACTCCCCAATTTCCTCTGCGAATTTTTCGTACTTTGATGTAGCCACGGCAATTTTTGCCCCTGCTTCTCTGATTTTTGACAAAACATCTTTTATGCCATCATAGGGTTTGTTCATAAACTTACCCTTTGTGTCGTAAATCTGACGATAAACCTCCACAGCCTCTGCCGCCTTTTCACCAATCAAGCCGCAGTGATTAATAAAGGTATCCAGAAGGGGAGGCCCGATATAAAGCTTGTAGTTGCTTGTGTCAAAGGCTTTACATCCTGTTATTTCAATAGTTTTTTCCAAACTGTAGCGGATACCCTCTGCGCTTTCAGAGATTGTTCCGTCTAAATCGAATAATACTATGTTATACTTACTGTTCTTAATCAAGCTTGTCATCTGCCTTTGCCTGAAATTTCTCGCTGTTTACCGCTACTCTGTTGTGTTTACCTCGGGCAATTACCCCTATATTGTCGCTTGCGGTAACCTCAAACTCAAAAAATCTGCCGTCATTCCTCACAAGGGTACTTTCCACAAAAATTTCTCCCCCAAAGGGTGTGGGGCTGATATGTTCAATCTCTATTTTTGTACCCACAGTGGTCAGACCCTCATCAAGAACAGTATCTGCAAGGAGCGAAGAGGCTTCTTCCATTATGGCAACTACTACAGGGGTGGCAAGCACTCTCAGACTGCCCGACTTTACATTGACAGCCAGCATATTTTCTTCTACTTTTCTTGTAATAGTATATGTTTTCATTTATCTTTCCCCAAGTCATTGTATAAAATAATTAATTATGTTCTAATATTACAATAACATAAAATTTTAGTCAAGGAGAGTAAATAATAGAATTAGGTATTGTTATTTACTAATCTGACCGGAAACAGCACTGATTAAAATCTGTGCTGATTTTTGTTTTGATATTTTTACTCTTGTAAAGTTTCATTTAATGTGATATTATTGAGTTGCGAGATAATTTTATATTTTTACACAAACTAAGTATGTATTTTTATATCCGATAAAAATGCATGCTCTATTTAGCATACTTGTTTTGTGTAAAATGATATGTATAAAATTGTCTCGCAGCAATCGGAGCTATGCGTTTTTGGCACAGCACAGGTTGCTGTGCTTTTTTTATTTTAAGGAGGAAAACAAATGAAAAAACTAACATCAATCATTCTTTCGGTAATAATGATATTCAGCATTTTTACAATCGTACCAATTACCGCAAAATCAATAACATCAAGTGATTATGATTATAATATCCTTGATGATGGTACTGCTATAATTATGCATTATAATGGTAATGATACAGAAGTAACCATTCCGAGTACAATTGATGGATATAGTGTAACAGTGATAGGTCCAGGCTCTTTTGCTTTAACTAATTTAGAAAGTGTAGTTATATCTAACGGGATTAAGACAATAAATAAACAAGCATTTATACACTCAACTGTACATAATATATCAATCCCTGCAAGTGTTGTTGATATACAGTCCCGTGCATTTCGACTATGTGGCTTTAAAGAAATAAAGGTTGACAGTACAAATTTATATTACACAGCAGAAAATGGAGTTTTATTTAATAAAGATAAAACTGTGCTGTTAGCTTATCCAATAGAAAGTACGTCAGTATCTTATACAATCCCAATTGGAGTTCAAACTATAGAATATTCTGCATTTATGTTTGCCGGTAATTTAAAGAGTATTATCATCCCAAATACTGTGACAAGTATAAACGAAGAAGCATTTTCTTATTGCAGTAATTTGAAAGATATTGAAATACCAAACAGCGTAACAAAAATAGGTGGAAATGCTTTTGATTTTTCGATATGTAATACAGAAAACGGCGGATATTATATAGGTGACTGCTTAATAGGTGCTGATAATGACTTTTGCGGCAGTTTTTCAATTAAAGAGGGTACAAGATTAGTTGCCGATGATGCACTTAGAAGTAAAGACTCTATTGAAAGCATTACAGTTCCATCAAGCGTAGAAGTTGTAGGTGATTATGCCTTTTTGCAATTTCGTTTTGAGGGTGAGTTTAAAAGTATAAATGTAGCTCAAAGCAACAAAAATTTCTGCTCTGTTGATGGTGTAATGTTTAATAAAGATAAAACAGAATTACTATACTATCCTTATGGAAAAGAAAATATTACATACACTGTTCCAAATACCGTAAAAAAACTTGGTAAAGTATCATTTTCAGATAGTCAATTAGAAAGCTTAAAATTACCTGATAATCTTAAATATATAGGAGAAAGTGCTTTTCAATATACAACTTTGAAAAATATAACTATTCCTGAAAATATAGAGTATTTAGGAAAATGTGCATTTGAGCGTTCTTGTTTAGAAACTATAGAGATACCCTCTAGTATTACAAGTATTGAAGAGGGTTGTTTTGAAAATTGCCGTAATCTAAAGAGTGTTTCAATTAAAGGGAATATTAAGAGCTTAAACGATTATGCTTTTAATTGGTGCGAAAGTCTTTCTGAAATTGATATTCCTGATAGCGTGACAAATATAGGCAAAGGTGCTTTTCAATTGACTGGCTTTCAGAAAATTAAGCTACCAAACAATTTAGAAAACATAGGTGAATATGCTTTTAACAATTGTAAAAATCTAAAAGAGCTTATTATCCCTAATAATGAAGTAACAATTAGGAAACGTGCTTTTTATAACTGTCCTGAATTAACTAATGTTCTTATACCTAATAAGGTTAAAAAAATAGAAAAGTCTGCATTTGGTTATGAGGGTGACATTTTTAATGATTATGATGAATACTGTTCCGAAAATGTAATTAACAACTTTAAAATTCAGGGATATTCAGACACTACCGCAGAAAAATATGCGAATGAAAATGGTTTTACTTTTGTAAGTTTAGGTGAAATTCCGTCAACAGAGTCTACTACACCGAAACTAAAAAAGAACAGCGTAAACCTTAAAGCTGGCAAAACTTCAACAATTACAGTTTTGAACAAGGGCGACAACAAGGCAACTTATAAATCTTCAAACAAAAAGATTGCCACTGTTAAGGATGGTAAGGTTACCGCTCTTAAAAAGGGTACAGCAAATATTACTGTAACAGTAGGCAAGACAAAACTGACTTATAAGGTTACTGTTACATCATCTCCAAAACTCAACAAAACCGCAAAGAAGCTGAAGGTAAATGGCAAATTCACACTAACAGTAACAGGCAAGGCGGGCACAACTACATTCAAATCAAATAAGCCGAAGATTGTCTCTGTCTCTAAAAAGGGCGTAGTTAAAGCAAAGAAAAAGGGCACGGCACAAATTATCGTCACTACCAATGGCGGTGTAAAACTCAAGTGCAAAATCTCAGTAAAATAATCATTAATGACAAAAGACTGCCTCTGCGGCAGTCTTTTTGTTGCTAATCGGTGGGGTATATGCTATAATAGTACAAATTAACATAAATGAACAGGAGATTTACATATGAAACTTGGTATCGTAGGTTTGCCTAATGTAGGTAAAAGTACACTTTTTAATGCGATTACAAATGCAGGAGCACAAAGCGCAAACTATCCCTTCTGCACAATTGAGCCAAATGTGGGCGTGGTGGCTGTTCCCGACAAACGTCTTGACAAACTGGCAAAAATGTATGACCCTGATAAATTTACTCCTGCAACAATAGAATTTGTTGACATTGCAGGTCTTGTTAAGGGCGCCTCCAAGGGCGAAGGGCTTGGCAACAAGTTCCTTTCAAATATTCGTGAATGTGACGCAATTGTTCATGTGGTAAGATGTTTTGAAAATGACGATATTATTCATGTTGAGGGCTCTGTTGAGCCTTCAAGGGATATTGAAACTATCAATCTTGAGCTTATTCTGTCTGATGTTGAAATGGTAACAAGAAAGCTGGACAGACTGAAAAAGGCGCTGAAGGGCGACAAAAGCCTTGGCGTTCAGATTACTTTCTTCGAAAAGGTGCTTGAGGTACTTAACGAGGGTAAATCCGCAAGAACCATTGATACAAACGAGGACGAAGAAGAGTGGCTGAAGGATGTTGCCCTTCTTACCACAAAGCCTATTATATATGCCGCAAATATGAGCGAGGATGACTTTACTAATGGTATTGACAGCAACAGCATGCTGAACACCGTCAGGGAAATAGCCGCCGAGGAAAATGCTGCGGTACTGCCGATTTGCGCCCAGATTGAGATGGATATTGTGGATATGGACAAGGAAGAAAAGGAAATGTTCCTTTCCGATTTAGGTCTTGAAGAAAGCGGTCTTGACAGACTTATTAAGGAATGTTACGCACTGCTTGGTCTGATATCCTATCTGACAGCAGGTAAACCGGAGGTAAGAGCCTGGACTATTAAGAACGGAACAAAGGCGCCGCAGGCGGCAGGTAAAATCCACACCGACTTTGAAAAGGGCTTTATCAGAGCAGAAGTTGTTGCCTATGACGATTTGGTTGCAAACGGCGGTATGACAGCTTGTAAGGAAAAGGGCCTTGTTCGCTCCGAGGGCAAGGAATATGTTATGAAGGACGGAGACGTTGTTCTCTTCCGCTTTAATGTATAAATGGACAATTACTACACAATAAGGCAGGATGTACTAAACTTTGTACAGGAGAACTACGGCACCGAACCTGAATATCTTTGGGTAAAAACTCCC
>JAFLUK010000066.1 GCA_022508865.1 Oscillospiraceae bacterium
ATAACTCTTGACGATAGGGTATTATGGTGCTACAATAATATTAGCACTCAAACACAGAGAGTGCTAATATTAATTATTATTATATAAATTACTCCAAGGAGGACTAATATTATGACAATCAAACCATTAGCAGACAAAGTAGTTGTTAAGGTAGAAGAGGCAGAACAGACCACAGCATCAGGTATTGTTCTCACAGCTTCTGCACAGGAAAAACCTTCCTTTGCAACAGTAGTTGCAGTAGGCCCCGGCGGTGTAGTAGACGGTGAAAAGGTTGAAATGACAGTTAAAGTAGGCGACAAGGTTGTAACATCAAAGTACAGCGGTACAGAAATTAAGCTTGACGGCGAAGAATTTACAATCGTTTCCCAGTCAGATATTCTTGCAGTTATTGAATAAAATTTATTATTTTGGAAAAGAGGTAATTAATTATGGCAAAACAAATGCTTTACGGAGAAGATGCAAGAAAGGCACTTCTTTCAGGTATTGACCAACTTGCAGATACAGTAAAAATCACACTTGGCCCAAAGGGCAGAAATGTTGTTCTTGATAAAAAATTCGGCGCACCCCTCATTACAAATGATGGTGTAACAATTGCCAAGGAAATAGAGCTTGACGACCCATTCGAAAATATGGGTGCGCAGCTTGTAAAGGAAGTTTCCACAAAGACAAATGATGTTGCAGGTGACGGTACAACAACAGCAACACTTCTTGCGCAGGCTCTTATCCGTGAGGGTATGAAGAACGTAACAGCCGGTGCAAATCCAATGATCTTAAAGAACGGTATTCAAAAGGCTGTTCAGACAGCTGTAGAAACACTCAAGACAAATTCCAAGGAAGTTGCAGGTACAGAGGATATTGCAAGAGTTGCAACAATCTCATCTGCCGACACATTCATCGGTAATCTTATTGCAGAGGCAATGGATAAGGTGTCTACAGACGGTGTTATCACTGTTGAAGAGTCAAAAACAGCTGAAACATATTCAGAAGTTGTAGAAGGTATGATGTTTGACAGAGGATACATTGCACCTTATATGGTAACAGATACAGACAAGATGGTTGCAGAGCTTGACGATTGTCTTATCCTTATTACAGATAAAAAGATTTCAACAACACAGGAAATTCTCCCTCTTCTTGAACAGATTGTTCAGTCAGGCAGAAAGCTCCTTATTGTTGCAGAGGACGTAGAGGGTGAGGCTCTCACAACTCTTGTTCTCAACAAGCTTCGCGGTACATTCACTTGTGTTGCAGTAAAGGCTCCCGGCTTTGGTGACAGAAGAAAAGAAATGCTTCAGGATATTGCAACTCTCACAGGCGGTCAGGTCATTACATCTGAACTTGGTTTAGAGCTGAAGGACTGCACAATTGATCAGCTTGGTACAGCAAGACAGGTTAAGGTTGACAAAGAAAATACAATCATCGTTGACGGTGCAGGTGATGTTCAGGCTATCAAGGACAGAGTTAACCAGATACGCTCACAGATTGAAGCCACAACATCTGATTTTGACAGAGAAAAGCTTCAGGAAAGACTTGCAAAGCTTGCAGGCGGTGTTGCAGTAATTAAGGTTGGCGCAGCAACAGAAATTGAAATGAAGGAAAAGAAGCTCCGCATTGAAGATGCTCTTGCAGCAACAAAAGCAGCAGTAGAAGAAGGCATTGTTGCAGGCGGCGGTACAGCGCTTGTAAATACAATTCCTGCTGTTACAGCCCTTGTAAACGAAACAGAGGGTGATGAGCTCACAGGTGTGAAGATTGTTCTCAAGGCACTTGAAGAGCCTGTTCGTCAGATTGCAGCAAATGCAGGTGTTGAAGGCTCTGTAATCCTCAATAACATTGTTTCAAAGAATGAAGTAAACTACGGCTACAACGCACTTACAGAGGAATATGTTGATATGATGAAGGAAGGTATTGTTGATCCAACCAAGGTGACAAGAAGCGCCCTTCAGAACGCTTCTTCCGTTGCAGCAATGGTACTTACAACAGAATCCCTTGTCAGCGATATTAAGGAGCCTGCTGCTCCTGCACAGCCTCCAATGCCTGATATGGGCGGTATGTATTAATATTAATACAAAACTAATTAACAACAAAGCTAAAACCACAGACGCAATGTCTGTGGTTTTTTTATATGGGTATAAATTTATTTAATTCTCGTTATATATAATTGCAGCTCTCCCGTTCAATCAGATGGCATGGTAACTCAACCCTGATATTTTTACTGTGCTTGCCGTTTCTTCTGTCCAGCAAAAGCATTAGTGCAAGGTGTCCCATCTCTTTTTTAGGTATATCAATGGTAGTAAGCATAGGTTCTGTGTTTTCAGATTCCTTAATATTGTCAATAGAAATAATAGAGGGGAGATATCCTCTTATTTTACTGTTTTTAATAGCCTTAAGCACACCAAGTGCAGTGGAATCGTTGGCGCAAAAAATACCGGTTGGTCTGTTGTCCGACTGTAAAATATTCTTCATAATTCTGTAGCCGTCTTCCTCTGTCTGGTTTGACGGAAAAATATTTTTGTAGTCAAGAGCAATTTTGTGGTTAAGTAAAGCCTGATAAAATCCGATATATCTTGTTTCATATGTACAGTCACCAATATATGCAATGTTCCTGTGACCAAGAGAAATCAAGTGTTCAACTGCCTTTTCTGCCGCTGTCATGCCGTTGCAAATAACCTCGTCATATTCATAGTCTGTTGGATTTCGGTCAACAGCAGAAATATATTTATATCTTTTTTTTAGAATTGGTATAAACTCATTTGGGCATTTGCCAAGAATAATTAATCCTGTATTTTTTTTGTGGGCGACAATACCCATAGGGTTAATATATCTTTGATTTTTAAGTTCATCATATGTTTTGTAGGGAACAGAAGAAATATTGTTATCATTGTCTGTATCAGAAATAATATCAATAGTGCTTAATATATCTCCAAGTAAACACCCTTGATTAAGAATATCTTCTTTTAAATATAAAAACAATTCTGCAAAAAAACTGTCCTCGTCCATAGACTCAAATCTTGTAAGAAAAATATCAACAGTAAAATTGTTGTCATCATTGTCTTTGCCGATACGCAAATTTCTTGCAGTTGTGTTAGGAGTGTAGCCCTGTTTCTTTGCAATTTCCCATATTCTTTCAGTAAGTTTATTGTCGTTGCATTTGTGCTCACTGTTATTCAAAACTCTGGAAACAGTGGATATAGAAGTTTTTGCTTCCTTCGCAATACTTTTTAATGACATGATTTACCTCTTCGTTGTGAAAACGTTTTCAAATTACCGATATATTTTATTATTATATCTGATTCTTTTAATCACATATTACCATTAATATCGGAAAAAATCAAGTGAAAACGTTTGCAAATATTGCTATTTTATTAATTTAAAAAAATTATTATAATGTATCTAACGGTTTAGAGATGCTTATACTAAATCTAGGAAAAAGCATTTCAATAATAAAAAGGAGAAATATTTATGTTTACTAAGAAATCAAGAGTAATTTCAATTGTTATAGTGGCCATTATGGCTGTTTCAACTTGCTTTATTTCAGGCTGCGGTGCAGATGACAAAAAAGCAATTAACGTTGGTTATTTTAACAACGTTACACATGCCCAAGCACTTCTTATGAAGGCTGATGGTATTTTACAGGATAAAGCAGGTAAAGATGTAGAATTAACATGGACTTCATTTAACGCAGGTCCTGCTGAAATTGACGCTTTAAAATCAGGTTCAATTGATATCGGTTATATCGGACCTGTTCCTGCTATCACAGCAAATGTTACAACAAGAGGTGATGTTGTTATTCTGTCAAGTGCAACAAAGGGCGGCGCTATCCTTGTTCAGAGAAAGGGCGCCGGTATCAAAGATGTAAAAGATCTTGCAGGTAAAATTGTTGCAATACCACAGATTGGTAACACACAGCACTTAAACCTTCTCAAGCTTCTTTCAGATAATGGTCTTGAGGTTGGCACAGGTGCTGACAAGGTAGATATAAGAGCAGTAGAAAACGGTATGGTATCTGCTACAATGGCTGATAAGAAGATTGATGCAGCATTAGTTCCGGAACCATGGGGTGCAACACTTCTTGCCGACGGTGCAGAGCTTGTAATGGATTACAAGGATATCTATATGGATGGGGACTACGATGTTGCTGTTGTAGTAGTAAGAAAAGAATTTATGGAAGAAAATCCCGAATTAGTTGACAAGTTCCTTGAAGCTCATAATTTGGCCACCGATACAATTAACAATGATAAGGAAAAATCAATTAAAACTATCAACGAAGAAATTAATTCAGCAACTGGCAAAAAGCTTACAGACGATATTCTCACAGAAGCATTCACAAGAATTGGCGTAAGCACAAACATCAATAAATCCGCTCTTGCTGACTTTGCACAAATCAGTAAGGATGAGAATTTAATCAAGGAAATTCCTGACGAAAGCACACTTTATGCTAATAAATAAGAAAGAGAATATATATGTCATTAGTTATTAATAATTTAAGCAAACGATTTGATAACAGCGAAAAATCCACTTTGAATAACGTAAGTCTTGATATACAGACAGGTGAATTTGTTTGTATCGTAGGTGCTTCAGGTTGTGGCAAGACCACTCTGCTTAATCTTATTGCAGGTCTTGAAACACCTACAGAGGGTGAAGTACTTGTTGACGGCGTAAAGGTTACAAAACCCGGTGCTGACAGAGCAGTAATGTTTCAGGAGCATGGATTGTACCCTTGGATGAATGTTTTAGAAAACGTAACATTTCCGTTGAAGCTGGCAAAAATTCCAAAGGAAGAACAGGAGAAAAGAGCAAACTATTATCTTGAAATGGTTGGTCTTTCCGAATACAAAAACTATCCTATTCACCAGATTTCAGGTGGTATGAAGCAGAGAACAGCGCTTGCCAGAGCCTTGGTAATGGACTCAAAGGTTTTGCTTATGGATGAGCCTTTCTCTGCTCTTGATAAGCAAACATCAAACCAGCTTAGAGAAGAACTTCAAAGAATTTGGCTTGAAACACACAAGACAATTGTGTTCATTACACATAGTGTTGAAGAGTCTGTTTATCTTGCCGACAAGGTTGTTGTTCTGTCACCAAAGACAGGTTCAATATGTGACATAGTAAATATTGATTTGGAACGACCAAGACACGTGTACTCATCAGAATTTGTTGAGTTTAGACACAAAATTCTTGATGAAGTAAAAGGAGAGAACCTGTTATGAGCATTATAAGTATTATTATTTTTATTGTTGCTCTTATAGCAGCATGGCAAGGATTTTATATGATTGGCGTTGAGCAGTTTGAGCTTGTAAAGTCATATAAATTTCCCACTCCAAAAGGTGTTTTTGATTCCTTTCTTAACCTTTGCAATGACGGAGAAATCCTTAAAGCAATAGGCAGCTCATTGTACAAAGGTTTAATAGGTTTTATGATTGCCATAGCAATCGGACTTGTAATCGGCTTACTTATTAATAACTTTAAATTTCTTAACAAAACTCTCAAGCCAATTATATTGGGTATTCAGACACTTCCAAGTGTTTGTTGGGTGCCGTTTGCAATACTTTGGTTTGGTTTGGAAACAAAGGCTGTTGTGTTCGTAATTGTAATGGGTACTGCTTTTTGTATAGCAATAGCAGTTGATAACTCAATAAGAAATATCCAGCCTATCTACAAAAAAGCTGCTCTTACCATGGGCGCAAGCAAAAAACAGATGTATTTTAATGTTATCATTCCTGCCGCTTTACCTGAACTTATATCGGGTCTTAAGCAGGGTTGGTCATTTGCCTGGCGTTCACTTATGGCAGGTGAGGTCATGACAACAAACCTTTCGGGTTTAGGTGTTACCCTTGCATTTGCAAGAGATTTCGGCAGTGAAATAAATGAAATGATGTGCATTATGATTATTATTGTACTTTTGGGTATCTTAATTGATAAATGCATATTCTCAACATTTGAAAAGAGAATTCTCAAAAAACGCGGACTTGCTTAATATGTTTAATCAAAAGGACAGATTTATTTCTGTCCTTTTTTTTAGCCAATATTTTTAAAAATATTTGAAACTTTTTTTGTGTTTTGAGCGTTTTATTAATAGAAGGGTCTTCCAAATGTCGATTAATAGTGTTATAGTATTAGTAGAAAATTATATTTATGTGAGGAGATCTTTTATGAAAAAATCAATATCAATCTTTATGATTTTGCTAATTCTTTTAGCAACTTTTTCTGTCAACGCATATTCCACAGATAATTTTGGAAACGGAGACGTAGACAGAAGTAGAAATTTAGATGTAAGGGACGCAACACTTATTCAGAAACACTGCGCTTCAATTGTAAGTTTTGATGCTGAACAGTTGCTTCTCGGTGACGTTGATTTAAACGGTTCAGTAGATGTTAAGGACGCAACAAAGATACAAAAAGTTGCAGCGGGTATTGATACATTACCTCAAAACCCAACAACCCAGCCATCAACACCTCCAAAGAGTGATATTCCCGACAATATTAAAGTGTATTTCTCAAACAACAAGAACTGGTCAAATGTCTATTGCTATCTGTACAGTAGTTCATCAGGATTACCAAACCAGAAATGGCCCGGAGAAAAGCTGACAAATTATACCACTAATTCCGTTGGCGAAAAGGTGTACAGTGCAACTGTAGATGTAAGCAAATACGACCGTGTTATTTTCAATAACAATCAGGGACAGCAAACTGTAAATACACCTATAAACAAGGCAAGTTCAGGATTTTTTATTGCAAGCGGCAGCGGTAATAAAATGCTTCCGGGTACATATGCCTATACAGGAGCAGATGGTGGCAAAATTTTAAAAACAACTCTTACATATTCAACAGGCTACAATAAGAAAATCTGGATTTGGACTCCTGCCGATTATTCCCCGAATTCCTCACAGAAGTACCAAACCCTGTATATCCTTGACGGACAAAACCTGTTTGACGATGACCATTCCGACAGCTATGGCGGTTGGCAGGTAACAGATGCAGTGGAGTCTATGATGTCAAACGGCGGCAGAGGAATGATTATTGTAGGTATAGACAACGGCAACGCAAAGCGTGACAGCGAGCTTACACCTGACATCGGCGCAGTTCTTCCACAGTATCAAAACGAATTTTCCTCTAGAACCGGTAAAGCATTCTCCGACTTTGTTGTTAATAAAGTGATGACTTACGTTCAGTCAAACTACAATTCATCAACAGCACCACAGGATAATGCAATCATAGGTTCAAGTTCAGGCGGTCTGGAATCATTCTATATTGGTATGGAGCACAAGGATAAGTTTGGTCATATAGGCGCCCTTTCTCCTGCATTTGCATTATTCAGCACAAGTGTATGGAATACATATCTTTCAAAATACTCAATGTCCTCTGCCGATATGCCAAGAATTTATATTTATAACGGCAATGGTGACAGTGTTGAGAAGGAGCTGTATCAAGGTACCTGCAATATGTATTCAAAGCTTAAATCAAGCGGATACAGTACAAGCAAAGTAACACTTGTTTTAGAGGAGGACGCTTGCCATAACGAAGCATATTGGCGTATAATATTCCCTGAAATGCTCAGTTGGTGCTTTGAATTATAATTATTTCAATTATATATTAAACGTATAAAAAATAATTTATGATGATTTAATAAAATCTGTCCCAAAAACAGAATTATATTGACAACGTCTAGCACAAAGTCAAATCAGTCTTGTATAGCTTTTGGAATGCACAGTTGATTTTTTTATATCAAAATAAAGAAGAGGTGTTATTATGAAAAAGTTATTATCTATTGCACTAACATTGATGTTATTTTGTTCAACACTAATTGGCTTAAATGTTTATGCCGATGATGATAGTGTTGCACAACAGAAATTTGCAGGTGACAAGCATGCAATTGTAGAATATACAAGGATAAACTGCGGAGAGTACGAGGCACAGCTTGCCGAAATAAATCTGAAATTGCTCCATGATAGAGCATATTTTGGTGAGTTTGACGGATATAATATTTATTATGTTAGTACATTTGGTCAATTTCAAATGTATTATTCAGAATCCATTGGAGGATATGAATTTACAGTAAGTCATATGGAACAAATCTCTCCATTAGGAGTATTTGCCGTAAAAGGCGATAGCGCCTATACATTTAAAGATGCCTACGATAAAGGAGTAATTACCAATATAGATGCAATCGCAAAGATTATTGCTGCCAGTGGGTTGATAAAGGTTGTTAATCTTGATTCACAGGAAGAACTGCCATCTACAGGTTCAGTAACAACAACCACAACTGCAACAGAACCAATAGAAACTTATCACATTGTTGCAGGAGATCCGGGGTTATGTAACGGAGTAACATGGGATCCTTCATCTGAAGCAAACAAGATGACAAAAATAGACGATGACA
>JAFLUK010000067.1 GCA_022508865.1 Oscillospiraceae bacterium
GCACTGTTAAATTCCAAAATAATAATTTGAACATTACAATAAAACATGGCGGCGGGTCAATTTTAAAAGTCAAAAAGTTTGATAAGGAACTTATAAATCTTGTTAAAGAGCAGTTTAATCTTAATATCACTGTAACCATTGACGGTGTAACGGAAATGGATGCGGATAATCAGGATTATATAGAAGAACAAAAAATTGTTCAAAAAACTGTAATCAGACAGGAAGCAAATGCGGCGGCAAAAACCTATGCAATTGAAGAAAAACGCCTGAAAGATAACGCAGAGGAAAGAAAACAGAAAAAAGAAGGCTCTATAGAGGTTAGGGAAGGAAAAAGTCTTTATCCACAGGTTAACCTGCAATGTTGCCGACCTTTGTACGGCAGAGTAATCAAAAAGCCCCCTTCACCTATGTCTGAAATTGCTGTTGATACAGGAAAAATTGTTGTTTGGGGCGATGTGTTCAGTGTAGAAAAAAAGGTTACTCGCTCCGGAGATAAGCAGATTTTTAACATTCTGTGCACTGACTATACAGGCTCAACAAATGTAAAGGTGTTTAATGACTTGAGTTCCACCAAGGTGCTTGATGAAATCAAAAAGGGAAGCACCATAATTGCAGAGGGCGATATTGAGTTTGACCGTTACGCGGGTGAACTTGTGCTGAATGCCCAGTCAATTGGCTTTACAGATAAAATTGATGTTGTTGACAATGCAGCAGAAAAAAGAGTAGAACTCCATATGCATACAAATATGTCTGATATGGATGGTATAACCTCGGCAAAGGACATAGTCAACCGTGCCTATAAATGGGGTCATAAGGCGGTTGCAATTACAGACCATGGTGTTGCACAGGCTTTTCCCGAGGCTATGAATGCTGTGGAAAAAATTAATAAGGGCGAGAACAAAATAAAGGTTATCTACGGCTGTGAATCATATTTTGTTGACGACTTTGTTTCTGCTGTAAGAGGAAATAAGGATGAAAGTCTTGACGGGACTTTTGTTTGCTTTGATATAGAAACCACAGGACTGTCACCAAATAATGAAAAAATTACAGAAATCGGTGCTGTCAAGATTGTAAACGGAGTTGTATCAGATACATTTGAAACCTTTGTAAACCCTGAAAAGCCTATTCCTCAAAAGATAGTTGAGCTAACAGGGATAAATGATGCAATGGTTAAGGATGCTCCCAAGGAAGAAGAAGCAGTAAAAGCATTTTTGAACTTTGTTGACGGTGCAGTTGTTGTTGCACATAATGCTCCGTTTGATACGTCTTTTATCAGCAGTGTATGTAACCGAATGGGTGTGGAATATAATCTTACATCAATCGACACAGTTGCAATATCTCGTTGTATTTTGCCGGAGATAAAAAACTGCAAACTTGATACTGTTGCCAAATTCTTACGTCTTGGTGACTTTAACCACCACAGAGCAACCGATGATGCAGAAGTTCTTTCAAGAATATTTATTTCTCTTTGCGACAGACTACGAGATGACTATGAAGTTAAATCAACTCTTGATATAAATACCCATCTTAACGGTGCGGACCAAAAGAAATTACCTTCCTATCATCAGATTATTTTGGTGAAAAACCAGGTAGGATTAAAAAATTTATATAAACTTATTTCATACGGTCATCTTAAATATTTCTACAAGAAGCCCAGAATACCAAAATCAGAGCTAATCCGGCACAGGGAAGGACTGATAATCGGTTCAGCCTGTGAAGCAGGACAGCTCTTCAGAGGAATAGTTGGCGGCAGGCCTTGGGCAGAATTAAAGGAGATTGCCTCATTCTACGATTATTTGGAAATTCAGCCCCTTGGCAACAATGACTTTATGATAAGAAGCGGCAAATACACAAAAGAGGATTTAATTAAATTCAACCGTACTGTTATAAGGTTAGGCGAAGAACTGAATATTCCCGTTGTTGCAACTTGTGACGTTCATTTTCTCGACCCTCACGATGCGGATTACAGAAAAATTTTACAGGCGTCTCGTGGCTATTCCGATGCTGACCAGCAGGCACCTCTGTACTTCAGAACTACAAAGGAAATGCTAAAGGAATTTGAATACCTGGGCGAGGAAAAGGCATATGAAATTGTAGTTACCAATCCAAACAAAATTGCAGATATGTGCGACTTTGTCAGACCTATTCCTCCCGGTAATTTCCCTCCATTTATTGAGGGTGCAGAGGAACAGCTCAATTCTATAACATGGCAAAGAGCAAAGGAAAAGTACGGCGACCCACTTCCTGAAATTGTAGAAGCAAGACTTAATAAGGAACTTAATTCAATTAATACCTACGGCTTTTCCGTTCTCTATATGACAGCCCAAAAGCTTGTGGCAGACAGCGAGGCGCACGGATATCTTGTAGGCTCGAGAGGCTCTGTTGGAAGCTCCTTCGTTGCCACAATGTCGGGTATTTCCGAGGTTAATCCTCTATGTCCTCATTATTTATGCCCCAAGTGCAAGTACAGTGATTTTATCACAGACGGCAGCTATGGCTCGGGGTTTGATTTACCTCCAAAGAATTGCCCTGAATGTGGTGAGCCAATGGAGCGTGACGGACACGAAATTCCTTTTGAAACCTTCCTTGGTTTTAAAGGTGACAAAGTTCCTGATATAGACCTTAATTTCAGTGGTGAATATCAGAGTAAGTCACACAGATATACAGAAGAGCTTTTCGGTCACGATAATGTGTTCAAAGCAGGAACAATTGCAACCGTTGCAGACAAAACTGCAATCGGCTTTGTAAAAAAATATGAAGAAGAAAAGGGTGTAACACTGCACAAAGCAGAAGAACTGCGGCTTGCTGCCGGTTGCACAGGAATAAGACGAACTACAGGCCAACACCCGGGTGGTATGGTTGTTGTGCCAAAGGGAAAGGAAATTTACGATTTTTGTCCTGTTCAGCACCCTGCAAATGATATGAAGTCGGACAACATCACAACACATTTCGACTTTCACTCCATTCATGATACAATCTGTAAACTTGACGAACTTGGTCATGATGCTCCAACGGTTTATCATTATCTTGAGCTTTTCACCGGAATCCCCGTAATGGATGTATCTATGTCCGACCCTGAAGTTTACTCACTGTTTACCTCGCCAAAGGCACTTGGAGTAACAGCAGAGGATATAGGCTGTGCAACAGGTACCCTCAGCCTTCCTGAATGTGGTACCAATTTTACCCGACAAATGATGATAGATGCAAAACCTACCTGCTTTGCTGACCTTATGCAGATTGCGGGACTTTCACATGGTACCGACGTGTGGCTTGGCAACGCTCAAGAACTTATTAAAAACGGCACCTGCACAATTTCCCAGGTTATCGGTACTCGTGACAGCATTATGACCTACCTTATGCACAAGGGCTTGGAGCCGGGGATGGCTTTTAAGATTATGGAAATTGTCCGTAAGGGTAATGCAACAAAGCTTCTTACAGACGAACACTTGAAGGAAATGCGAGACCATGATGTACCACAGTGGTATATTGATTCCTGTATGAAAATCAAGTATATGTTCCCAAAGGCACACGCAGCTGCTTATATGATTTCTACTTTGCGTTACGGCTGGTATAAGGTTCACAAACCACTTGCTTATTATGCCGCCTACTTTACTGTTCGTGGAGAAGATTTTGACGGTGCAACGGTAATGAAGGGCAGAGACGCTGTAATCAACAAAATGAAAATGATTAAGCAAAAGGGGAATGAAGCTTCAGCCAAGGAGCAGACAGAATTTTCCACACTTGAAATTATCAATGAAATGCTTGCCCGTGGCATAGAGTGTTTACCTGTTGATATTTACAAATCAGAAGCCAAGAAATTTTTAATAGAAGACGGCAAGCTCAGGCTTCCGTTTATGTCCCTTGGAGGCATTGGTGAAGCCGCCGCCATTTCACTGGCAGAATGCGGAAAGAAAGAAAAATATCTTTCTATTGAAGAAATGATAATAAAAACCAAGGTTTCTAAAGCAGTCATAGAAACTCTCAAGTCTGTTGGTTCTCTTAATGATTTGCCTGAAAGCTCACAGATGTCATTGTTTTAGGAGGATAAAGTGAAAGATAAAAATAATGTAAAAAAAGGATTAATATATATTGCTTTTGCTGCCTTAATGTACCTTATTGTCAGCTATATACCATTTATTTTCGGTATTTTGGTAACTGCTGTCAGTGTACTCACACCATTTATCTACGGTTTTGTAATTGCATATATTCTTAAATTTCCATTTAATTTCTTTGAAAATAAAGTATACAAAAGAATAGGCTTAAAAAGAGAAAAGCTAAAAGTAATCAGAAAACCTTTGGCTATTTTATCTACTTATGCTGCTGCAATTGCTGTCATAGTTTTTTTGATACTGATTATTGTTCCCCAGCTTGTAAACAGCTTTGGCGAACTTTCCGGGTCAATACCTGAATATGCAAAATCCTTTGAAAATATGGCACATCAATTTGTAGATTGGCTGAATTCTACCTTTGGATTAAACTTTACACTTGATGACGGTATGTTTGATTTTGTAAACAAATTCACATCAATGATATCAGGCGGCACTATTACGGAAACTGTAAGCAAATTTGCCACAAGTCTGTTCCCACAGGTTCTTACCACAGCAAAGCTTGTGTACACTGGTGCTTACAATTGGATTATAGGCTTTGTAGCTTCAATCTATTTTCTTTCATCAAAGGATAAGCTCTGCTGTCAAATCAGAAAGCTTACTACCGCATATGCACCAAAAAAGTCACAGCCCAAAATTTTTGAAATTACAGAGATGTCCAACAAAGTTTGCGGTGACTTTATTATAGGTCGTGTAATAGATTCTCTTATTATGGGTATTCTTTGTTTTATCGTTTTAACTATATTCAGATTTGATTATGCAATTTTGATTTCTGTAGTTATTGCGGTTACCAATGTTATCCCATTCTTCGGACCATTCCTTGGCGCAATTCCAAGTGCCTTTATCCTGCTTATGATTGACCCTACAGAGTGTTTGTGGTTCATTGTGATTATTGTTGCTCTTCAGCAGATAGACGGAAATGTAATAGGACCAAAGATTATCGGTGACAAAATTGGTATTTCGGGTTTTTGGATTCTGTTCAGCATTATTGTAGGCAGTGGCTTGTTCGGCATTGCCGGTATGCTTCTTGGTGTACCTGTATTTGTTGTTATTTATAATCTGCTTGGCAAGGATGTAAATAAGAAACTCCTTAAAACCAAGGAATATATTTCCAAAAAGCCTAAAGTAAAAGCTGACTCCCATGCTGAATAAAGGTTATATTAGTTGACAATAACTTTTTATTATGGTAACATATTACCGCGCTAAATTGTGAAAAATTCCAGAGGTTTTTTATGAGAAAAAATTTAATGATTACACCGGAGGGCACAAAGGACTATCTTTTTGAAGAATGTATTACATCCGGTCAGATACAGGAAAAAATTAAAAAATGCTTTACAGACAGAGGATATAGTCAAGTTGATACACCTTGCATAGAGTTTTATGATTTATTTTCTATGGAGGTTTCCGGCTATCCTCAGGAAAATATGTATAAGTCCACAGATAACAAGGGAAGACTACTTGTTATGAGACCTGACTCAACATTGCCAATTGCAAGAATGGCGTCCACCAGACTTAAGCATTACGAAATGCCTCTTCGGTTATTTTACGGACAGTCAGTATACAGAAATAATCCCACACTCCTTGGCAAAAGCAATGAGATTATGCAAATGGGCATTGAGCTTATCGGAACAACAGGTAAAAAGGCAGATTTGGAAATTCTGACTACTGCAATCGACTGCCTTTCCTCAACTGTTGATGATTTCAGAATAGAAATCGGTCATGCCGGATTTTTCAATGCGCTTACAGAAAAAATGGATGTGGATAAGGATACTGTTGAAGCAATCCGTGGAAGTATAGAAAGCAAGAATTATTCAACCCTTAATAATATTCTTGATAAAATCAATCCATGTCCCGAGGTAATTGCAATCCGTAAATTGCCAAGATTATTTGGCGGAGAAGAAGTTATTGAAAAAGCACTCAAGCTTTGTAACGGAACAAAGGCGGAAAACTCCCTGCAATACCTAAAGGAGCTTTATAATGAACTTTCAAAGCTTAATCTCGGAGACAAAATAACACTTGACCTTGGTATTGTACAAAAGACCAATTACTATAGCGGAATAGTTTTCACTGCATATCTCAGCGGAATCGGCGATGCCGTAATTTCAGGCGGTAGATACGATAAACTAATGAGCAATTTTGATTTCCCAACAGGTGCAGCTGGATTTGCAGTAAATATTGACCATCTTGTAGAAATTAGTTTGAGGGACAAAAGAAAGAACGAAACACCTGTTCCGCAAATACTTGTATGTGCGGAGGATGGTTTTGAAATCAAGGCAATAGAAGAAACCAAAAGGCTTGTTTCAAAGGGAAAATCCGCAGTGTTCAGTACCTTTGAAAATAATAAGGATGCAAAGGATTACGCAGAAAAGGTTGGAATAAAAGAAATTATTATTATAGGTGAATGAAATGCAGCCACTTAGAATTGCCCTTACAAAGGGTAGACTTGAAAAAGATACAATAAAACTGTTTCAAAAAATAGGATATGATTGCGACGCAGTTATAAATAAAGGAAGAAAGTTAATTTTACCTATTGGCAATGGTGAAATTGAAGTTGTTCTTGCAAAAGCAGCAGATGTTATCACATATGTAGAAAACGGCGTGTGTGATTTAGGTGTTGTAGGCAAGGATACTATTCTTGAAAACGGTCACAGTTTTTATGAACTGCTGGACCTTGGATTTGGCAAATGTAAATTTGCTCTTGCCACTCAAAAGGGCAGGGATTTTTATGGAGGCTACAAGGCAATTACAATTGCTACAAAGTACCCAAATGTTACAAGAGCCTTTTTTGAAGAAAAAAATATGGATGTCCGTGTAATAAAAATTGAAGGTTCTGTTGAACTGGGCCCCTTAATCGGACTTAGCGATGCTATTGTTGATATCGTAGAAACCGGTTCCACTCTCAAAGAAAACGGGCTGGAGGTTATTGAGGATGTATGTCCTATCTCCGCAAGACTTATTGCCAATGTTGCAAGCCTGAAGTTGAGAAAAAAAGAAATTGAGAGTTTGGTAGACTTGGTAGAAAAGGAGATTGATGTTTAATGTATATTATTCCTGCAATTGATATTAAAGACGGTAACTGTGTACGCCTTACAAAAGGTGATTACGATACAGTACAAAAGGTAGCCAAGAATCCCTATATTGTTGCCGAAAACTTCAAAAAGGCCGGTGCAAAATATATGCATATGGTTGACCTTGACGGAGCAAAAGAGGGAACAATGAAAAATGCTGACTTAATCTGTGACGTTGCAAAGTCAAGCGGTTTGCTGGTTGATGTTGGCGGAGGCATCAGAAATATGCAAGCAATTGAATATTACCTGAATCGTGGTGTAAATCAGGTTGTTTTAGGTTCTGTTGCTATTAAAGACCCCAAAATTGTTATTGACGCGGTACGTAATTTCGGAGATAAAATTATAGTTGGCATTGATGCAATGGAGGGTAAGGTAAAGACAGAGGGCTGGACTGATGGAAGTGATATTTACTTTACAGAGCTTGCAAAAAGAATGGAAGATGTTGGTGTAGAAAAGTTTATCTTTACAGATATTAACCGTGACGGCACTCTTACAGGACCTAATCTTGTTCAGCTTGAGGTGCTCAGCCATTCCGTAAGTTCCGACATTGTAGCCAGCGGCGGTGTTTCTGATATAACAGATATCAGAGATTTAATGTCCCTTAATATTTTTGGCGCAATTTGCGGTAAGTCAATTTATGAGGGTACACTGAATCTTGAAGATGCAGTAATGGTTACACAGAGAAAAAAGTAATCTTATAATGAGGATAAAAGAAGTGGATTTAGAAAAATATTTTATAAAGTCCGATTTGATTCCGGCCGTTATTCAGGAGAAATCAACAGGAGATGTTCTAATGGTTGCCTGGATGAACAGAGAGTCAATGGCAAAAACTTTGGAAACAGGATATACCTGGTTTTGGAGCAGAAGCAGACAAGAGCTTTGGAACAAAGGGGCAACATCAGGTCATTTACAAAAGATTGTTGACATTTGGTCAGATTGTGATGACGATACTCTGCTCATAACAGTAGAACAAACAGGTGCTGCTTGTCACACAGGCAGTCACAGTTGTTTTTTCAAAAAAATTAAATAATAGCAT
>JAFLUK010000068.1 GCA_022508865.1 Oscillospiraceae bacterium
TGAATGTTACAGCCAGTCAGATAAGGCAGGACTTTAACTGCTTTGGCGGTTTTGGTCAGCAGGGATATGGCTACAGTGTTTCTTATCTCAAAGAAGAGATTGAAAAAATTCTGGGGCTGAAAAAGATGAACAACACCATTATTCTTGGTGCAGGTAATCTTGGCAAGGCTGTTGCAATGCACATTAACTTTATGGAAAAAGGCTTTAATGTTAAAGGAATATTTGAAAAAAATCCTGATATTATCGGCGAAAAAATAAGGGATATTCAGATTTACCCCGAGGATATTATTGAGGACTTTATAAAAGAAAACAACATCACTATTGCAGTGCTGTGTATTCCTAAAAACAGCGTAAGCTCCATTATTGACAGGCTGTATAACAGCGGAATAAAGGCTTATTGGAACTTTTCTCACTACGATATAGCAAGAAAGTATTCCGATACAATAATTGAAAATGTGCATATGACAGACAATCTTATGACTTTATCTTACTTGATGAATCAAAAGGAAGATTTTTAAACATAATATTTAAAATATCACTTATTCACCAAAGATTATCGGTGCAAACTACTATGAGTTTGCACCGATGTTTTTATATACGAAAAGCAGCCACATCAATAAGATGTGGCTGTAAATCTTGATTCTTAATTCGGCTAAATTAAACCTTTTCGCAAACTGCGTTGATGCCAACAGGGAGATCCTCTTCTGCTGCGGAGATAAGAACTGTGATTTTAGTTTCTGCTGCATCTGCAAGTGCAGAAATCTTCTTTACAAATTCCTCCAAGCCGTCGATACCCTCCGGACAAATCTTAAATGTGCTGTCAACAAGAATATCTGTAACATCATAGTTACCTGCACAAATACCGCTGAGAAAACCAAAGAGCATTTCGTAACCCTTGATTTCGTACTGGTCTGTGTCAATAAGTCTTGCCTTGTGAGTAACGTCATATGTGAGCTTTGAGCCTTTCTCAACAACTACAACATTACCGCTTGAAGCAGCAACTGCCTCGTTTGCAAGCTGGATTAATTTTTTTGTTTTTCCGGAACCTTTTTTACCTGTAAGTAAAGTTACCATTTTAGTAGTCCTCCTTTAAGGATATTATTTTGATTGGTAAATATTTTTAGTTTAATCTTGCTTCCAATTCAGCCTTTTGGTCTTCATAACCCGGCTTACCAAGGAGAGCAAACATATTTCTCTTGTAGGATTCTACTCCCGGCTGATTGAATGGATTAACACCAAGGAGATAACCGCTGATTGCACAAGCCTTTTCAAAGAAGTAGATAAGATAACCAAGCTCTGATTCTGTCATTTCTTCCACATCCAGAACCATATTTGGAACACCGCCGTCGTTATGAGCAAGAACTGTACCCTGAAAAGCCTTTTTGTTTACAAAGTCCATTGTCTTGCCTGAAAGGAAGTTAAGTCCGTCAACATTTTCGGGGTCTGTGCCAAGGGTGATTTCTCTTTGTACCTTGTTGAACTGAACAACTGTTTCAAAGAGAGTGCGTCTGCCCTCCTGAATATACTGACCCATTGAGTGAAGGTCTGTGGAGAATACTACAGATGCGGGGAAAATGCCCTTGTTGTCTTTACCTTCACTTTCACCGTAAAGCTGCTTGAACCATTCGTTCATCATTGTAAATGCAGGTTCATAAGCAACGAGGAGCTCTGTCTGGTAGCCCTTTCTGTAAAGAATGTTTCTGATGGCTGCATATTTATAGCAATCATTTGTATATAAATCATCATTATCAAAGTCAGCCTGAGCCTTTGCAGCCCCTGCCATAAGTGCGTCAAGGTCGCAACCTGCAACAGCAATCGGGAGAAGCCCAACAGCTGTAAGAACAGAAAATCTGCCGCCAACATCATCAGGTACTACAAATGTTTCGTAGCCTTCCTTGGTTGCAAGCTCCTTGAGTGTACCCTTTGCCTTGTCTGTTGTGCAGAAAATTCTTTCCTTTGCACCCTCTTTGCCATACTTATTTTCAAGCATTTCTCGGAGAACTCTAAAAGCAATTGCAGGCTCTGTTGTTGTGCCTGACTTGGAAATCATATTGATTGATACATCCTTGCCCTCACAAATTTCTACAAGCTCTGAAAGAGCGTTGCTGCTGATTGAGTTACCTGTAAAGAAAATCTGCGGAGTATCCTTGCACAGAAGGTTGTAGTTGGGAGATTTAAGGAATTCAATTGCTGCTCTTGCGCCAAGATAAGAACCGCCGATACCGATAACAATAAAAATATCGCTGTTCTTCTTTACCTTTTCTGCTGCTGCTTTAATTCGTGCAAATTCCTCTTTATCATAGTCAGTCGGTAATGTCAGCCAGCCAATAAAATCATTGCCAAGGCAATCTCCTGTATGTAATGCATTATGAGCAAGCTTAACCTGTGGTGCAATTGCTTCATATTCGTGGTCACTGACAAAACCTTTTAAATATTTGTCGCTTAATTTTGTCGCCATATCCTATTTGTGCCTCCTTATAATTCTTTTGCGGAATTATCCACTGAACAAATTTATGGATTGGCACTATTATACTATATTTTGTGTTTTTTTGCAACATAAAACTAACACTTTAACTAAATAAATTGATTTTTTAATTTAAATTTGCCTATAATGCCGCAAGACGTTCCAATAAATACTTAAAGGAATTGCCAAAAGTGCACTTTTCTACTGCTTTTTTTGCTCTGACAGTAACGGTTTGTATTGTTTTATCATTAAGCTTATAGACAATTTTACCAATAGTTTGATTTTTCTTTATAGGAGCCGAAATCTCCTTTGGCGCCTTTACCTCTGCCTTTATTTCCTGATTGCCTCCTTTTTCTGTTACAAATGATTTTGGGTTATCTGCAGAAAGAGAGAGTTTTTCTTCCATTCCGCGATTTACTTTAATATCCTTTAGTTTAACCTTTTGCGGTACACTGACAGAATAATTATTAAAACCGAAATCAAGGAGCATTGAGGCATCCTTAAATCTGTCTGTTCCGCTGCTGCTTCCAAGGCAAACTGCTATAAGAGACAATCCGTCACGATTTGCTGTTGCTGATATGCAGCTGCCTGCCTCACTTGTTGTACCTGTTTTAAGTCCTGTAATTCCGTTGTAGGATTTTAGGAGTTTATTGGTATTCACAATTTGTGTTTTTCCGTCTCTCAAAAAATCAAGCCAGATTTTTGTATAGTCAAACACCTTTACGTGCTTTACAAGTTCTGCTGACATTAAGGCAACATCATAGGCGCTGGAAAGATGTCCCTCCTCATCGAGTCCGTTACAGTTTTTAAAAACAGTATCCTTCATTCCCAATTCCTTTGCCCTGTTGTTCATTCTTTTAACAAAGGCTTCTTCACTACCCTCTGTGTGCTCTGCAAGAGCCACAGCCGCATCATTTGCAGACGCCACAAGTGTTGCCTTTAGCATATCATCAAGGGACATTTGCTCCCCCTCCTCCAGCCATATATCGGAGCCGCCCATTGATGCAGCGTGGGCAGAGGAAGTGATGGTATCGGTTAAACTGATTTTGCCGCTCTCAATATCCTCCATTATAAGAAGAACTGTCATCACCTTGGTTATAGATGCCACTGAACGTTTTTCGTGACTATTTTTCTCATAAAGAATTTTAAAACTATCACTATCCACAAGTATTGCCGACGGAGCAGTAATATCATTATCTGTAACTGCGCCTACCTTTACAGGCAAGGATAATAATAACATAATAACAGACAGTAAAATTGTTACATTCCTTTTTATACGCATAATATACACCTCAACTTTTAGTTAATTAAGTGTATGAGGCTTACATTAATATTATGTTATTTTTCCTTATCCGGCTTTACAACAGGGGGCAAAAAAGGATATAGCTCCTCGTAGTTATGAATTTCTTCTTCAGATTCAATCTCTGTGGGTATAAGACCTGTACAGTCGTAGGCAGACTGGGTATTGTACTGTATAATCATATTTGGTTCTTCTATATTGTTATTCTTCATAACATTTTTGCTTTTGCTATTTTTATTTTTCATTACTATCACCCTTGATTATATTGTGTGAAAATTGACACAAACAATGAATGAAAAATTTTTGAAATTCAAATATATTGAATATTGATGATTAAAATGATAAAATGTCTGTAATAATCACAATTTGTGAAAGGGAATATTATATGAGCCAAAGCAGTAATACAAAGAAAAATATACAAAACGGCAGCTGTCCTGTATATAAAAAGTGCGGCGGCTGTCAACTGCAAAATCTTTCTTATCCGAATCAGCTGAAATTTAAGCAAAATAAGGTTGAAAAACTGCTAAAGAGCTTTGGCAGTGTTGAGCCGATTATAGCAATGGACAACCCCTATCACTACCGTAACAAGGTGCAGGCGGCTTTCAGAACAGACAAAAACGGAAAAATAATTTCAGGAGTATATCAATCCAGCACTCACCACATTGTAGGGATTGATTCTTGCCAGACAGAAGATATTGTGGCAGATGAAATTATTGTGGAAATCAGAAAAATGCTAAAATCCTTTAAGCTGACCACTTATGACGAAAAATTTCAAAGGGGATTTTTGCGACATGTCCTTGTTAAAAGAGGCTTTTCTACAAATCAGGTTATGGTTGTGTTGGTGACAAGCACGCAGAATTTTTCTTCAAAGAATAATTTTGTTAAGGTACTAGTTAAAAAATTCCCAAATATTACAACTGTTATTCAGAATGTAAACCCATACAAAACAAATCTTTTATTAGGTAACTTTCAGAAAATACTATACGGAAAAGGATATATTGATGATATTCTTTGCGGTTGTAAATTCCGAATTTCTCCAAAGAGCTTTTATCAGATTAACCCTGTTCAGACAGAGGTACTGTATAATAAGGCTATGGATTTTGCAGATTTAAAAGGAAAAGAAACTGTACTTGACACCTACTGCGGCATTGGCACAATTGGAATTGTGGCTGCAAAAAGAGGTGCGGGACAGGTTATAGGAATTGAGCTTAATAAGGATGCTGTACGTGATGCTGTTCAAAATGCAAAAAATAATAATCTGAAAAACATAAAATTTTATCAGGGCGATGCAGGTAAATTTATGGCCGAAGCGGTAGATGAAGGTGAAATACCAGATGTAGTATTTATGGATCCTCCAAGGGCAGGCAGTGACGAAAGATTCCTTAATGCACTTATAAAAATGTCACCGAAAACAGTGGTTTATATTTCCTGCAATCCTGAAACTCTGGCAAGGGATTTGCACTATCTTAAGAAGAACAGTGACTATAGGGTGGACAAAATACAGCCTGTTGATATGTTCCCCCACACTGCAAGTATTGAGTGTGTTGTTAAACTGTGGAAAAAATAAATTTATCTTATGACTAATGATTAAATAACAAAAAACAGCCCCCGGTTTGTAAATTGATAACAAACCGGGGGCAAGAAATTTTTGAAAATAATTAATTTGTTTTGCAGGAGCAGCTGCCGCATCCGCAACCGGGGTTATCTTCTCCCAAATCACACACATTCGGAGGGAAGAATTCACTTGTTGGGAACTCAAGTCTGCTGAACATTTCGCAGGGATTGTCGCTGGTTGTGACACATTCCTTTTCAGGAATACAGAAGTCATAAGCAGGTATCAAAACCTGAACATTACGTTCGATCTGAACAATGGAAAATATACCGATGGTGACATATACTGCCATTGTACCGTTTTGGAGGAATTCTCCCCCAAATCTTCTGCAAATTCCCTCAGGAATTCTGCAAGGCGGTGAGCAAGGACATTTACATTCACAAACTCTTGCAGAAAGTGCAATAGGTGTTGCCACCTGCACTGTAGCCTTTGGTAAATTCCTTGATGGCTGAATTTGTTTGCAGTCACATTCATCATAATTATACTCACTTGTAAAGGTCTTTACACAACCCTCGCTACCGTATAGAATAACCTTTTTGTTGTGGATAGCTAATCCGTTAACAGTTACGGGACAGCTTCCGGGTGACATAAATGCCTCTATTGCAACATCGAAGAAAAATGTCATATCAACAGAATAAAATCCTCTGTGGAAAGGAACCTTTTCCAGTGTAGAATATACAGTTATAACCTCTGCATTTTTAATTCTGACGGACACAGCACCATCAATAACAGACTGACTCTGTTCGGTAAAATACACCCTCAAATCACTCAGACAATCTTTGTCGCCGCAGCTGTCGTATATACGTTGTGCGTCGATACAGATTGACTCATTAGGGCTGCTGTTTTGGCATTGTTCGCCAAAAGTATTTTCTGCCATAAGTAAAACCTCCATATGAACTTTTGTTTCCGTCATTGACGGTATAACACTATATCCTATGGAGGTTATCTTGTTTTGTGACTGTTTTTTCCGTAAATTTATTTCTACAGTTATATATTAATTTGTTTACAGCTTTTCCATTTTACAAAAATTAGCCATAAGAGTTTTTGTCTCTGCATTTTCAAAGGCTATTTGAAGCATTTGGTCATTGCCCATTTTGTCTGCTTTGATTACTGTTCCCTTGCCAAACACCTTATGCATTACAGTATCTCCTACAGAATATGTAGTTGCGGTTGGTGATGTTTTGGGTGTTGATTTTTGGAAACCGCCAAAGCTCTTTTTGGGGTTGCCGTACTTGAAAAAGTCATCACTGATTTTCTCTTTCTTTTCCCTGCCTGAAAGCTCCATTAAATCCTCCGGAATTTCATTTACAAAGCGAGATGGTCTGTTATGCTGTGTTGAGCCAAACAACATTCTGTCTTGTGCCCTTAAAAGATATAGCTTTTCCTTTGCCCTTGTAATACCAACATATGCAAGACGTCTTTCCTCGTCCATTTCATCAGGATTCATTATTGTCATATTAGAGGGAAAAATACCCTCCTCCATACCCGGAATAAATACTACGGGAAACTCAAGCCCCTTTGCACTGTGGAGTGTCATCATAACAACAGTGTCAGAGTTCTCATCATAATTATCAATGTCTGTCTGGAGAGAAATTTCTTCAAGGAAGGTTGTTAGGTCAGCCTGTTCCTCATATTCCTTTTCAAAATTTACAATATTGGAACGCAGTTCCTCGATATTTTCTATTCTTTCGTCAGGCTTATCCTTTTCTGTACGGAGATACATTTCGTAATCTGTATGTTCAAGAATAAGATTGTATATTTCTGCAAGGCTGTACATATTGCTGTTTACCGCCTCTACAAATCCATCTATCAGCTTAACAAACTCTTTAAGCTTTTTTGCTGAACGTGACAAATCGGGATATGCATCGGCCTCTTTGATAATGCTGAAAATGCTCTCCCCTAAATTTGCTGCTATGTTTGCCGCCTTTTCAACAGTTGTTGCGCCAATGGCACGCTTGGGTTTATTGATAATTCTCCTCAACCTTACATCGTCGTGTGGATTATTGATAACCTGAAGATATGCCACCATATCACGGATTTCTTCTCTGTCATAAAAGCGGTGACCGCCAATAATTCTGTGAGGAATACCTGACCTTGACAATGCGTGCTCCACAGCATTTGACTGTGCGTTCATTCTGTAGAGAATTGCAAAATCGGAGAATTTTTTTCCGTCTTTAACGCCGTCGAGAATTTTGTCGGCAATATACAACGCTTCTTCCCTTTCGGAAAAAGCACTGTGCATTGTTATTTTTTCGCCCAGCGCATTTTCTGTCCAAAGAGTTTTTCCTTTTCTGGCTGAATTATTTTTTATAACACCGTTTGCTGCATCAAGAATAGTCTTTGTACTTCTGTAATTTTGTTCAAGCCTGATAACCTCTGCACCGGGGAAGTTATTTTCAAAGGACAGAATATTCTCTATTGTGGCGCCACGGAACTTATAAATAC
>JAFLUK010000069.1 GCA_022508865.1 Oscillospiraceae bacterium
TCCAGATTGACACCTTCATCTTCCAGGCTTAATTTTCCGTTAAACAGAGTATCTACGCCGTAGGTTATGCCGCCTTTATCGATTTCTTTGGCCACTGATGAAAAGAAGGCCATACTAATCGTAGACATTCCCAGCATGATACACAGCAGCAATGCCAGCCACCGATACAACACTCTGCGGGGAGCAGAAGGCTCGTAAGTGTTCCTTGTTCTCATATCCGCAACTCCTTTCAAACTTAAATAAATGATTTTCGAATTTTGAGAAAGGCAGTAAAACTGCCCAATACTTTACTTCATTAAAAAATATATAGATTCTTATGTTACAGTATACAATAAAAAGAAATTATTGTCAACTTTTATATTGAATTTTTATAAATTTTTTTGATTTGTTAATCTATTTATAATGTAATAACAAGAACTATAAACAAAATTTTTATTAAATCTGCCTTTTATTCGTCTCTTTTTAGTAATTTTTCATTCCTCATTTTGACTTAAATATGCTGTTTTTATATTTCAACCTGCAAAAATGCCCTGCCAAAAGGTTAAAAGCTACCTTTCAGCAGGACATTTTGTGTTTTTGTAAGGCCATTGTTCCATTCTTAATTAAAACATCTTTCCCTTATATGGCTTATGGGGCATTTTGTCGAAGTCATAGTCAGAAAGCTCATCAAGAGTGATATTTGTATGACAACCTTCGTGAATCATAAGGTTTGAGTCCTCACCCAAATGCACAACCACAACAGGTGTATTTGTTCCGAAGGCATAGCCGCATTCCCATGCGGTACCGCTGTCGCTGTAGCCTCCGTAATATAGCATTACAACTGCGTCTGCCCAGTCGATAAACCTTCTGTCGTTCATAAAGGTTTCTTTAGACCACGCAGACGAGCCCGCTTCTTCCCCTCTGACTTCGTTAAGCCGAGGGCTGAAAACTTCAAAACCTCTGTTTATCAGTATGTTTTCAACCTTTTCAATATTCTCAAGTTCCGTCTTATTGAAAAACGGAGAGGCAATATATATTTTTATTTTCCTCAACAACTCTCGTCATTCCTCTCTTCAATTATTATCTCTGTTTTTCATGAATCTCAGTTATTGCAGTATATACGCCTGCAATAACTGAAAATATTATCAGCTTTGAAAGATTAAATTAATTCCACCCAATATTTCTTATTCTTCTATAATTCTACCTATTCTTTATTCTGAACAAGTTTATCCCAAGAATATTATATCAAGTACATACGATTTTTGCAATAAAAGTACCGTTATTTGAATTGCTCGGGCGATAAGTTAATTAGACAAGTTATAATGTTTATGGTATAATTTGCATTGTGAGTAATATATTGTGGAGTGAATCTATGAAACGACTGAAAAACCTTGATTTGAAGAAGATAGTTTTTCTGACCTTTGCAGGTATAATAAATGCCATTGGAATTACTATTTTTCTAAATCCTGTAAAACTATATGACAGCGGTATATCCGGAACATCAATGCTTATATCCCAGATTACCATAAAAAATATTTCCCTTTCTCTTTGTCTTCTTGTTTTGAATATTCCAATATTTCTATACGGCTTGAAAAAACAAGGCAAATTATTTACTGTTTATTCGATTTACACTGTTGCAATTTATTCTATTTCAGCTTGGTTAATAACAGATGTTATGCCAATTGATGTAAGTATGGCATCTCCCCTTGCAGGAACAGATTTGCTCCTGTGTGCAATATTTGGCGGTGTTATTTCGGGTGTAGGTAGCGGGCTTGCAATTCGTTGCGGTGGTGCAATGGACGGTATAGAGGTTTTAGCTGTTATGTTTGCAAAACGGTTGGGTCTGTCGGTTGGCACCTTTGTTATGGCTTACAATGTGTTGCTATATGTAATCTGCGGCCTGGTTTTAAACAGCTGGATATTGCCTCTTTATTCAATAGTAACATATATGGCAGCGCTAAAGGTTGTTGACTTTATTGTAGAGGGTATAGACAGGTCAAAAAGCGCTATGATTATTACAACAAAACCTGATGAAATATGCAAGGAATTGTCAGATGCCTTTGAAAGCGGAACAACAAAAATAGAGGCTGTCGGCGGGTATTCCAATTCAAGTAAAACTATTGTATATTTTGTTGTGAACAGATTTCAGGTTACAAAGATGAAGGATATTGTCAGAAGAATAGATTCAAAAGCTTACATTACAATCAGTGAAGTAGCAGACGTATTTGCAAATAATTAAATAAAAATATAATCCGATTGATTTTCTTTCTGAAAGTCAATCGGATTTTTTGTATTTACCATGCTATATTTTTACAACAAATGCTCCTCCAGTGTTTTTATAATTACATCAATATCAATTGGCTTTGATACGTGCCCGTTCATACCTGCATCAAAAGCGGCACGAACATCTGTTGAGAAGGCATTTGCCGTCATTGCGACTATCGGGATAGTTTTTGCCTGGGGATGGGCTGAATCTCTTATAGCCTTTGCTGCATCGTAGCCATTCATAACAGGCATTTGAATATCCATAAATATTAAATCATAATATCCCTTTTGAGCTTTACTGAACATTTCAACACACTTTTGTCCGTTTTCTGCTGTTTCAATTTCCAAACCCATCATATTGAGAATTTCAACAACTATTTCTCTATTCAGCTCATTATCCTCTGCCAGAAGAATACGCTTGCCTGAAAAGTCACGCTTCATAAGTTCATCTGTATGGTCAGGATTTTCTTCCTTACTGTCCTTTTCTGCCAGCTCTGTAAATATCTTGACAAGTTTTGACTTGAACAGAGGTTTGCTCAAAAATGCGTTTACCCCTGCCTGTTTTGCCTCCTGTTCAATATCTGACCAATCGTATGCAGAAATTACTATGATAGGAACGTCATCTCCTATCTGTTTTCTGATTTCTCTTGTGGTTTCTATGCCGTTCATATCAGGCATTTTCCAATCTATTATCAAGGCATAGTAGTCGTCCTTTTTATTATGGCGATAGACAGCTTTTTCCACTGCTTCTCTGCCTGATGTTACCCACTCGCCTTTCATTGACAGGCTGTCAAGAATAACACAGGTGCTTTCGCAGGAGGCAATGTCGTCATCAACCACAAGGATTGGCAAATCCATAAATTTGTCGTAATTTTCCTTTTCTTCCTTTTGGAGTTTAAGGGCGAAGGAAACAGTGAATGTACTGCCCTCGTTTATTTTACTTTCAATTTTAATATCACCGTTCATCATACGTATGATATTTCTTGCAATAGGCATACCAAGGCCTGTACCCTGAATTGCAGTAATACGATTATCCTTTGCACGGCTAAAGGGTTCAAAAAGACTTTTTTGATATTCCTCTGACATACCGATACCATTGTCCTTGAACACAACCTCGTACCAACCCACTGTTGATTTGTTTGTGCTTTTCTCTGTTACGGTTATCTCCAGCCGTCCGCTGTCGGGAGTATATTTTATTGCGTTTGTCATAAGATTTGTAAACACCTGCTGGAGCCTTGTGCTGTCTCCGATTACATTTTCGTGAATCAGGTTGTTTGTTCTTATAATAAGGGTATGCTTCTTTTCGCTTATCAATGGCTGATGGATAGACATTAAATCATCTATCAGCTTGGAAAGACTAAACTTATCCTCGGTCAAATCCATTTTACCCGATTCGATTTTACTCATATCCAGAACCTCATTAATAAGGCTTAAAAGGTGCTTGCTTGATGATGTAATCTTTGCAAGGCAATCGGATATTTTTTCTTTGTTATCAAGGTTTGCAGCGGCAATTGCAGTCATACATATAATGGCATTCATAGGTGTTCTGATGTCGTGGCTCATATTTGACAAGAAGATTGTCTTTGCCTTGTTTGCCATTTGAGCAGCTTCGTAGGCGTCCTGCAAAGCCAGCTTTGTTTCCTGCTCTCTTTTCTTTTCTTTCTCGATTTTATGTACCGCAAAAATCACAGATGTAATCTCATTATTTTCGTTATATTCAGCAGGAATTATAATGGCACGTCGCCAGCCCTTGTCCTTCCTTTGATATTCCATTGTAAGGCTTTCTTCGTCTTCCAAAGCAGCTTTGACAGTTTGAATATCAAGGAACTGCTTCATTTCCTCTTCATAGGAATCATCTACAAATTTGTTGAGATATCCGCTGTAGCTTACCTCCCATTTGCCATTATCCGGAATATCAAGGGCAATATCCTCTTGCTCTGTAATTTTCTCGTAATTTCCTGTTAAAATGTCAACATAATAAACGTTGGAGTAGGTATTGGCTAATGATTCAATTATGTAGGATTGCTTTTGGTCGTGTTCAACAGCGGTTTTAAGGTTTTGAATTGCAACGTTCATTTCTTTTTCCAATTTACGTCTCTGGTGCTTCATCATTACAATCAAAAGCGTTACAATAAGCAGGAATATAATAATAATCCAAATCATCATTGCCACACCTGCATTGTTGGCATTTGTTATCATATTTTCGGTAATGTCATCGGGGAGCACAGACACTACCATCCAGTCGGTGTCTTCAAACTGGGCAATAACTCCGACAAAGGTTTTACCATTATCAATATAACTGTAGGACACAGAGGTTCTTTCCTCACTGTCAATAGACTTTTGAATTTCCTCAAAGTCTGTTTCCCCGGAAAACTGCTTATCCTCAAGCTTATGCAGAATATTAACCTTGATTTCCTTGTCATTTGAGTTTGCAATTACTGTGCCGTCTCTTTTTATAAGATATGAATTGGGTTTAAAATTAAAAAACTCATAGGAAAACAGGTCGTCCACCTTTTCCATTTCGTAAAAGCCTAACATAATACCCATTATCTTACCCTTAAGTTTAACAGGAGAATAAAACACCATACTTGGTCTGCCTGTTACCCGCGAGGCATCTATAAATTCATAGCCGCCTTTTCCTTCAAGACCCTTCTTGAAGTAGCTTCTGTCTGCAATGTTAGTACTACCCTTTGGAGTTATTCCTGTCCCATCCAAATGCGCAAAACCAATGCTGTCAAAGAGATTTTTATCTGCAAGTTCAATAAGTTTTTCCTCTGTAGTTTTGTCATCATGGTTTTGTATAAGCAGTGCATATTGTGCGGCAAAATTGTTAATCTGCTTTACAGTATCATTCAGCTTGCTCTCAATCTGATTCGCCTCCTGAATTGCACTGTCCTGAACATACTTCATATTCTGATTCACAATTCTGTCATAGTTTTTTTCCTGATACCAAAAAAATGTAGCAATGCAAAGAGCAAGGGCAACAACGAGGGATACCACCAACAGAACAGCATTGTTTCTCTGCTGTTTTTCTGTTCTTTTTTGCCAATTGTATATAAATTCAAGGGTGTTGTTTTCTATCTTTTTGGGTGTCATATGTAGTTCTCCTTATCCCATAAATACACAAAACAATTTTATCATAAACATGCAAAAATATCAATTTGAATATACGAAAAACCCAAATACAAAATACAAATTACAAAATTTCAATATGCCCAAAACAGCCTTTACCCCTGTAAAATTTTTGTTGTTTTACATTTTTATACCTGTATGATAAAATATAAAGCGAATGTTTATATGTCTTTTGAGGTGATGACGCTTTGAATAAATCGGTAATAAAAAAGCTTGCCCCTTTCCTTGTTATAAGTGCAGGAATAATGTGGGGCAGTATGGGGCTGTTTGTACGGCCCCTTAATCAAAAGGGGTTGGGTGCCCTTAACATTGTTGCCCTGCGTTCCTTTGTAACGGTTATTGTAATGGGAGCAATTCTACTGATATTTGACAGAAAATCCCTAAAAATTAAATTAAAGGATATTTGGTGTTTTGTGGGAACAGGTATTTGCAGTATAGTATTTTTCAACTACTGCTATTTTCGCACAATATCGGAGATTTCCCTGTCTGCAGCTGCGGTACTGCTGTACACTGCACCTGCAATTGTAATGGTTTTATCTCTGTTTCTCTTTAAAGAAAAAATCAGCTTTATCAAACTCCTTGCGCTTGCATTTACCATAATCGGATGTGTGTTTGTCACAGGAATAATCGGCAGTAAAGAGTCTATGTCGCCGTGGGGAATTTTAATCGGTCTCGGCGCAGGTTTCGGATACGCCCTTTATTCCATTTTCGGGAGGTACGCAATAAACAAGGGATACTCACCAATGGCAATTTCCTTCTACACATTTTTGTGTGCAAGCATAGGCATAATCCCTCTTACCGATTTTTCCGCCATAGGAAAGGTGGTATTTGCTTCTGCGCCTGACTTTGGCTTTTCTGTGCTTATGTCAATTATTACAACTGTTGCCCCCTATCTTACATACACCTTGGGACTTAAATACACGGAAAATACACAGGCGGCAATTCTTGCCTCTGTAGAACCACTTGTCGCTACCATTTTCGGAATTTTAGTATATGACGAAAAACTTACTGTGATGCCGTTTATGGGTATGGCTCTGGTGCTGTCGGCAGTAGTGATGTGCAACCTTAAACCCGGTAAAGAAAAATTTAAATAACTTTGTAACAAAACGGAAAACATGGGGTTATATTTACAAAAAGGGGGTGTGATGATTTGCTTTTTGAGAAACTGTACAGAGAAAACTACAAAATTGTATACGGATTTTTGCTTAACCTTTGCAAGAATAGAGATTTAGCAGAGGAACTTACAGCAGAAACATTTTTCAGAGCTTTTAATCATCACAAGTCCTTTGACGGTAAAGTAAAAATTTCTACATGGCTTTGTCAGATTGCAAAAAACGAATATTTCCGATACTACAAAAAGCTGAAAAAGCAAATCCCTCTTAATGGCGCAGAGGATTTTTCAGAAGATTTCTTTTCTGAAGACGCTGTTATTGACAAAGAAACCGCCCTTTCTATCCACAAAACACTCCACAAGCTGAAAGAGCCCTACAAAGAGGTTTTTGTACTCAGGGTGTTTGCAAACCTCAGCTACAAGGAAATTGGTATAATATTTGAAAAAACAGAAAACTGGGCAAGGGTTACCTATTACAGGGCAAAGATAAATTTACTGAAAATGATGGAGGAAAACCATGAATAAAGAATGTAATATTGTAAAAGACCTAATTCCTCTTTACACCGACCGAACCGCCAGCAAGGAAAGTGAGGATTTTATAATTAATCACTGTGCCACCTGTGAGGACTGCAACCGAGATTTGAACCTAGCTCTTAAAAATATTGAAAACGAAAAACAGGAATATGACAATAAAATGTCAGAAATTTGGCAAAATGTTGAGAGAATGGAAAAAAGCCGCCGAAAAAAGAAAATTATAAAATCAAGTATATTTATTGCAGTTTTCCTTTTATGTTTTATGCTCTGCTACTGCTTTCTACTAAAGGGTAACACTTGGTTTTCAACAATCAATTATAACAATGTCAGGGACTCTGCCTCTGCCAAAACAGAGTTGAAAAACAAAAAGATAAAGAACAAACCTTCTATGGAGGATATTGAAAAAGCTGCACAGGCAGTTAAAGACGATTTTTGGAATAATAAATACGGCTGTGTACTCCTTACTGTTGATTATGACGAAGGAAACACTCTTGACTATTATGCTCGTGAATGTGAAATAATTCAGTTTCGTAGTACTTTTTATAGTATATTTAACAACTACTTTAACGGATACTGTAGTTTTTGGCATTGGTCAGTACAATACAATGAAAAAAACCATAGATGGGAAGTAACAAGTCAAGGTTATGCATAAACTAAAGAATCACTAAATAAACCACACCCCCCGATTTCAGACGAAGTCGGGGGTGTAGTTTTACCGTAATTTTTTATAAGATTATTAACGCTGATTAGATGCATTTTCCTTTTCCTTTTCTTTTTTATAAAGCAAGCTTGCATAGA
>JAFLUK010000007.1 GCA_022508865.1 Oscillospiraceae bacterium
TATCAGCAGAGGCTGATTGACAGAATGATGTGTGATTTGGACGGCACAGACAACAAAAGCAATCTTGGCGCAAATGCAATTCTTTCGGTGTCAGTTGCAGTGGCAAAGGCGGCGGCAAAAAGTCTTAATCTGCCTCTTTACCGCTATCTCGGCGGTACAAATGCCCACAGACTGCCCTGCCCTATGATGAATATTCTGAACGGCGGAGCACATTCCGACAATAACATTGACATTCAGGAATTTATGATTATGCCTGTAGGAGCAGAAAATTTCAGAGACGCCCTTCGTCAATGCGCAGAGGTGTATCATTCTCTCCGAGAAATATTAAAGAGCAAGGGGCTATCCACAGCAGTAGGTGACGAGGGCGGCTTTGCTCCAAACCTTGGAAGTGACGAAGAGGCAATTGAATATATTATCAAAGCTATAGAAAAAGCAGGATACAAAACAGATGATATTAAAATTGCCCTTGATATTGCCTCCTCTGAATGGTATGCAGAGGGTATGTATAACCTGCCAAAGAGAAAAGAAACAATGACAACGGAAAAGCTCATTGAATATCTCCGCAGGCTGACAAAGGACTATCCTGTAATTTCAATTGAGGACGGACTTTCCGAGTACGACTGGGAGGGTTGGTCTGTCCTTACAAAGGAACTGAAAAATATTCAGCTTGTAGGGGATGACCTTTTTGTTACCAATGTTCAGCGTCTTAATAAGGGTATTGATATGGGAGCAGGCAACTCCATTCTTGTAAAGATGAACCAGATTGGCACAATTACAGAAACCTTTGACGCAATAGAAACCGCCCACAAAGCAGGCTACACAACAGTTATTTCTCACAGAAGCGGAGAAAGCGAGGACACCACAATTGCAGATATTGCTGTTGCGGTAAATTCAGGTCAGATAAAGACAGGAGCGCCATGCAGAAGTGAAAGAACTGCAAAGTATAACAGACTTCTCCGAATAGAAGAGGAGCTTCCCGGTGTTTGTGAATTTGGTATGTAATGACAGTACATTACAGTTTATTTATATATTGTTCATAAATACTGTCAAATTGCCTATATTTTAAGCAAAATTTTCTACACCCTAAACCGTCTATAAAGACGGTTTATTTCTTATAAAGAAAATATACTTGCGCTGTTTTTGGTAAAATTAACGTGAGAATTTTTAATGTAAGTGTAGGTTGTTTTTTGCCGGTACAAACCTGTACACAAAAAATCTTGGAGGTTATTTATGTGCTTCAAACGTTTGCTATCCGGGGTTTTAATAATAATTATTATGTTAGGATTGACTACAATGAGTATTGATGCAAAATCAAGCAAAACATCAGTCAATAAAACAAAGGAAGAAAAAATAACAGACTACCCAAAATATGCCGCAATGCTGGACAAAACCTCCTATGACGGCAATGACCTTGGGGCGGTGTGGTCGAAGGACAGCACAACCTTTAAGGTTTGGTCCCCTACGGCAACAAATGTAAAGGTGAGGCTCTATACCCATGGTTCAAAGGAAGAAATCGACGGCTTCTACAAGGAGCAGCCAATGTCCTTTGACAAAAAGACAGGTGTGTGGTCTGCAACCATAAAAGGAAATCTTAAGAATAAATATTACACCTACTATATAACCAACAGCGGCAAATCCTACGAGGTTGTTGATATCTATGCCAAGGGTGCAGGGGTCAACGGCAAAAGAGGTATGATTGTTGATTTGAAGTCCACCAATCCACAGGGTTGGGACAAAGATACCCACGTAACTGTGGAGAACCAGACAGATGCAATCATCTGGGAGGTGCAGGTCAAGGACTTTTCATATGCGGAAAATTCAGGTGTAAGCAAGGACCACAGAGGTAAGTTTTTGGCTTTTACCCAGGAAGGTACTGTAGTAAACGGCATTGGCGGCAACAAATCTACCTGCCTTTCTTACCTTAAGGAGCTGGGTGTTAATTACGTTCAGATTAATCCTTTTTATGATTTTGGCTCTGTTGACGAGGGCGGTAAGGACGACCAGTTCAACTGGGGCTATGACCCTGTTAACTACAATGTTCCCGAAGGCTCATTCTCTACAAATCCCTACAAGGGCAATGTGAGAATCAGTGAGTGCAAGGAAATGATAAAAGCCCTTCACAATGCGGGTATCGGTGTTATTATGGATGTTGTTTATAATCACACCTACACAGGAGAGGACAGCTACTTCAACAGAACTGTTCCGAATTATTATTACAGAATAAACAGTGACGGAACATTCTCAAACGGCTCAGGTTGTGGTAACGACACAGCATCAGAGCATAAAATGTTCAGAAAGTTTATGATAGACTCCGTAACCTATTGGGCAAAGGAGTATCACATTGACGGCTTCAGATTTGATTTGATGGGGCTTCATGACTGTGAAACTATGAATCAAATCAGAAAAGCCCTTGACAAAATCAATCCAAAACTGATTATGTACGGTGAAGCTTGGAATATGGCAACAAGCAGCGACCCTGATACCAATATGGCTAATCAGGACAATATGCATCTTCTTGACAGCCGTATAGGCGCTTTTGACGATACTATCAGGGACGCCCTTAAGGGCAACACCTTTGATGCAACAGCCAAAGGCTTTTTGGCTGACGGCGGCAGCACAGGCCGACTGAAAACAGGCATTGAAGGTCAGTGTAATTTTGGCTGGGCAAAGGCACCCACGCAGACAGTTACCTATTCAAGCTGTCACGACAACCTTACTCTTTATGACAAGCTTATGGGCGGGGTTTATCCCGACAGTAATGAATACAGAAAACGTCACAGCAATCTGGTGGAAATGACAAAGCTGAATTCAGCCGCAATTTTCACTTCACAGGGAATACCCTTCTTCCTTGCAGGCGAAGAGTTTTGCCGTAGTAAGGACGGTGACGAAAATTCCTATAAATCAGCTGCAACACTTAATATGATTGATTGGGAAAGCATTTATAATTACAGCGATGTTGTTGATTACTATAAGGGCATGGTGAAAATCCGCCGGAAATTCAAGGCATTCAGAGACCCTACAGATAATACCGCAAAGAACATTTCTTATTTTGCGGAAAATGAAAAGGGTATGGTTTGTTTTACAGTTGACGGGCTCCAAAATGACAGCTTTAAAAAGGTAGCTGTTATTCTCAACGGCAACACCGATAAAACAAAAACTGTGGAAATCACAGGAAAGTCGCTGCCTGACAATTGGGTAATAGTTGCCAATGAAGAAACAGCAGGCATAAGAAACCTTGGCACAACTACAGGAAAGGTTGAAGTAAAGCCCAGCTCTGCTGTGATTTTGGTTGACAAAGACAGCTTTGATAAATCCTGCAAAAATGACACAGGTGCAGTTGTTGTTGACTATATTGACAATGAAACCGGCGAAAAGGTAATGACCGAAAACGTCACAGGTAAAATCGGTGAAAAATATTCAATAAAAGCAGGCAATGAAGTTCTTAAAAACTACAAAATTGCAGATAAGGAAGATACAACAGGTACCTTCACATCAGAAAATCAGCATGCTAAATTTTGGGTTACTCCATATACAGGTGAATACAGCTCGGTTACATTCAGATTTGTAGACTCTGCCACGGATAAAGAAATTGCCCCCGGCAAGGTGCTTACCAATCAGGTGGGTCAGCAGTATTTTACTGATGAAATCCCTGCTGTCAAGGGATATTTGCTGGATACAGACGCACTTCCCGAAAACGGTGCAGGACTTTTTGCAGTTGGCGACAAGGTGGTTACATACAAGTACACCAAGGGCAGGACGAAGAAATGTCAGGTCAATGCAATCTATATGGACTCCGACGGCAATATAATGGACATAGAGCTTTTGGAGGGAAAACAGGGTGAAAGCTACACCACCGAGAAAAAGGAATACGAGAACCTTACCCTTACCTCTGTGCCAAAGAATAAGTCAGGAAAATTTGACAAAATTCAGCAAACGGTTATTTATAATTATCAGCTTAATGACAACACCGCAAGGATGGTTGTTGTTACAGTAATTCTTGTGCTGGCAGCGCTTCTTGCCGGTGGAGGAATTACCCTCAAGGCTCGTTCTTCCGTAAGGAAGAGGAGAAGAGAGGAAATACAAATTCAGAAATAATTTTCTTTTATTTGCCGAATATCAATAAACCAAAAGGGTTTTGACACTTTTGCAAAATAATTTATAATATTCAGAATTATCTTAAGATATGTAAATTCCCTAGCAAAAAGATTTCAAACACTTCAAGGCTTTATAGATGTTTGGTAAGAGAAAAATTAAGGAGGACTATATGAAACTAAAAAGAATTATTTCCGTGATTCTCACTGTTATGATGTTGGTTACGGTCATTCCTGTGGCAACACTCAATTCATCAGCAGCGTCAACACCTACAAAGTACGAAACTGCTGCTCATGAACTCGACAGTAAATATCGCTACGACGGACATGACCTTGGCGCTACATACACACCAGAGGCTACAACCTTTAAGGTATGGGCTCCAACAGCAACAGAATGTACTCTGAACCTTTATGCAACAGGTTCTGACGAAGAAGAGGGCGCAGAAAACCTTGGCACAGTACCTATGGAATACGATGAAACAACAGGTATTTGGGCAACAACTGTTGACGGCGACCAGAAGAATGTGTACTACACATACACTGTTACAGCCAAGAGCATCGCAACAAATGTTGTTACAACCAAGGAAACAGCAGACGTTTACTCTGTAACAGCAGGTGTTAACGGCAGACGTTCAATGGTTTGCGACCTTGACTCCACCGACCCTGAAGGATGGGAAAACGATACTCACGTTATGACTCCCGACCAGTCAGACGCTATCATTTGGGAAGTACACGTTAAGGACTTCTCATATGCGGAGAATTCAGGTGTATCAAAGGCTCATCGCGGTAAGTTTATGGGCTTTACAGAGCTTGGCACAACACTGAACAACGCTGGGGATATCCCAACTTGTATTGACTACCTTAAGGATTTAGGTGTTACATACGTTCAGATTAACCCGTTCTATGATTTTGGTTCAGTTGATGAAGCAGGGGCAGACACACAATTCAACTGGGGTTATGACCCAATGAACTACAATGTTCCCGAAGGTTCATATTCAACAAACCCATATGACGGTAATGTAAGAGTTAAGGAATGTAAGCAGATGATTCAGGCTCTCCACAAGGCAGGAATCGGCGTTATTATGGACGTTGTTTATAACCATACATACAACACAAACACATCTTTCCAGGCATGTGTTCCTGACTACTACTACAGAAAGACCACAAGCGATTCATTCTCAAGCGGTTCAGGCTGTGGTAACGACACTGCTTCTGAAAGAGCTATGTACCGCAACTTTATGGTACAGTCTGTAAAGTATTGGGCAGACGAATATCATATTGACGGCTTCCGTTTTGACCTTATGGGTCTTCACGACACAGCAACAATGAACGCTATCCGTGCAGAGCTGGACAAAATCAGCGAAGATATGATTATGTACGGCGAAGGTTGGAGTATGTCAACAACTTATGACCTTACAGACTGCGACGGCAACACAACAAAAATGTGCACACAGGGCTCCACAAAGAATATCGACCCAAGAATCGGTATGTTCAACGACCAGTTCCGTGACGGTATGAAGGGTAGTTTCTCTTCAGGTGAAGCCAAGGGCTACATTCAGGGCGGTATGGCAGGCTCCAGTGCAGCTGTTAAGTATGGTATAAGAGCTAACTCTTCAGGTAACTGGAGATCCTACTCTCCTGCACAGTGCGTAAACTATGTATCCTGCCACGACAATAACACACTTTATGATAAGCTGTGTATGTCAATGAGAGGCTACAAAAAGGGCTCTACAGAATTCAGAAAAAGAGATAACGAATTAATTCACATTAATAAATTCTCCGAAACTATTCTTGGCGTTTGTCAGGGTATGAACTTCTTCCTTGCAGGTGAGGAAATGGGTCGTTCCAAGGACGGCGACGAAAACTCATACAGCTCTTCTGCAACAGAGAATATGATTGACTGGAACCTTCTCCAGACAAATCAGGACCTTGTTTCCTACTACAAGGGTATGATTGATATTCGTAAGGCTTTCTCACCATTCACAACTGACGATGTCAATGTAGGAAAAACACAGTACAACATTAAGGGTGCTCTTACAGAAAGCACAGAAACAATTTCATTTATCGTTGACAACACAGTTAAGGGCGAGTGGAGCAAGCTGGCTGTTGTTATGAACAACAACCGTACAAAGTCAGCCGAAGTTGACCTTCCAAGCTCAATTGGTGTTACAGACGACACAGAGTGGGTTGTAATTGCCAATACAGAGGAAGCAGGCCTTTCTCCGATTGAAGTTGTTAAGGGCAAGACAATTACTGTTCCTTCTTCTTCAGCTATGGTACTTGTAGAAAAGACAACCTATGACAAGTGTGACATTAAGTCCGGTTCTTCTAAAGTTAAGATTATTAACAAAAATGCAGAAACAGGCGATGTTATTTCCAAGCAGGTTATCTATGGTAAGATTGGCTCAAAGTACATTACAAACGCTGATCCTTCACTTCTCCTTGAATATACTGTAGATAGCATTGATGGCGAAGAGTCAGGCGTATTTGGCGAAACTGACAAGACAGTAGTATATTCCTACGCAAAATATGTTCCATCAAGCCTTAAGAAAATCATTACAGGCAACACAGAGCTTACCATCAAGGATGTTACATTAATCCAGAAGTACCTTGCAAACAAGGCAGAGCTTACAGAGGAACAGCTCTCTATTGCCGATTATGACTATAGCGGAGAAATAGATATTCAGGATGCAGTACTTGTTCAGAAGTACATAACACACAAGGATATAGGCTCTATAAAAACATTCACAGTTAAGTATGTGAACAAGGCAACAGGCAAAGAAATTGCTTCTGCAAAGCAATATAAAGTGCAGGCAGGTGCAACAGATACATATCAGGCTGAACCAATTGTTGGTTATAAGTATGATTCATACAAGATAGGCTCAACAACAGGCACAGAGGATAGTGTTGATGTATTCCACAGATTCTCCAATGACTATATCCTCTTCTACTACACAGAGGATAACTTTGATGTTACCTTCCATGTAAAGCACAACGGCTCACTCACTTGGGTTCCTACTCTGTGGGCATGGCACGACGGCGGCAATATCTATAGCTCATGGCCGGGCAAGAAGATGACAAAGGATGCAGAGGGCGGCTGGTATACAGAAACATTCCCTGTTCCAAACGGTCTTACCTACAATGTTATCATCAGCGACAATGGTAACAACCAAACAAAGGACTACACAGGTTTTGATGCTCCCGAACTTTGGGCAGTAATTAATGACAGTGCAGTTACAGGCGACAGCTATCTCACATTCTATACATCAAATCCCGATTTAGCCTAAATTAAATCAAAACATAAAATTAAGCCTTGCAATCATTGATTGCAAGGCTTTTTTGTGCTTATTAAAAGCTGATTTTTTAAGTGATTTTTACGAGATAATTTTTTTAATCATCGGTACTCTGTCCAGAGTTTTAACAATAATCACAATAATTGCTACTTCTACAATGCACCACGGGATAAGAATAACTGCCCGAAGCCCCAATACCTGAAGATATGTAAGACCATAGATAAGATAGATAAAGTAGGTGTTAATTGCAAGTCCGCCGATTATGGTTGCAACAACTTGTGAAACTGCAGTTCTTGTAACTGTAATATTCTCTTTGTAAAGAATAAGTCCCACAACCATACCCTCAAGCAGATAACCGGCTGTAATTCCCGGTGTAAAGCTTGCGGCAGGCGGTGCCATAAGGTAGCTCAACACATCTCCTGCAACGGCAACTACCATTGAGCACACAGGGCCAAAATAGTAGCTTGTCAATGCAATTGGTAGGAACATAAATCCAAGCTTTGCGTAGGGAAAGAAGGATAACTGAAAATTGCCAAACATTCCCAAAACAACCCTCAACGCTAAAAACATTGCAATGATGACAATTGATTGGATTTTTCCAAGTTCCTTTGCGGAACCGGAAAACTTTTGTGGTGCTTTCGCAAAAAAATTCACAATACTATTCATTTTTACCTCCTGTAATTCGGAGTTACAGTAAAAATAAAAAGAGCAGAAGCACAGAATGCTTCCGCTCAAATTTTACTTCTGTAACAGCGGGATGCGAAATTGTAACCGCAGGACAATCCTTTCGTTTTTCTGACAACTCCCCGTTCAGAAAACACTTTACGAAACAATTTCTACTCTGTGAACAAGTAATATTATACCACTACATTGTGGTTTGTCAACATTTTTATATTTTTTTCAGCCTTTTTCAGTATTCATCAAATTATTCCTGCAAAAATCAGCATAACAAGTGTAAGTGTGGCAACAATAAAAGCCGAAAGGCAGATTAATATAATTGTGTTTGTCTTAAAATTCTCGTTGTCGTTGCTTTCTCTTGTGGGTATAAGCTTTGACTTCCTCAGTGTAGTAACAATACCTTTGTAAAGCAACATTACCAGTGCGGAATTCAGCGCTGTCTTTAAGAAATTAAATGGGATTAACAGTGGTAAAAATAACCCCAGAACAGCATCTCTGGGAACTCCCATATATATAGGAGTTATGATATAATTCCATAAAAGCATTACAATTACCATTGAAAATGAGGAAGATACAAGTCCGATAATGGCTGAAGACAATGTTTTTTTCCTGATATAGATTACAGATGCAATGCCCACAAAAACACCTGAAGCAAGGAAATTCATAATAAATCCCCAAATTCCTGTAGTGCTGATTGTAATCATTTCAATAAAGCATACTACAAATGACATTACTATTCCATGAACAGGGCCGAATATAAAGGCTCCTATTGTTAGTATTACGTCCTTTGGCTCATAGGTGAGAATTCCCCCAATGTCAGGGATTCGCAGCAGTAAATCTGCCGCAATAGCAATTGCTGTCAGCATTGCCATTGAGCATACCATTTTGATACGCTCTGTTCTTTTTTGTGCTGTCATAATATGACCTCCTTAAAAAATTATAAATTACACAGAAAGAAGTCATCAAAAAAGCCCCACAGTAAAACTGTGGGGCAAAAAGGCACATAAAAACACTGCAAAATGTCAATGTTATGTTTTTATCCTCTCTCATCCGGACTATAACCGTCGGTATTGGATTTTCACCAATTCAACCTGGTATAAACAGGCTCGTGGACTTATACTCTGTGAGTAATTACCACCGGTGGGGAATTGCACCCCGCCCCGAAGACAACTATTCTGCTCTTTTTATTATATCACTGTTAATTAAATTGTCAAGTAAGAATTATTAATCTTTATACTTTCCATTCAAAAACAGTTTTAAACGGAGTGTTCAAATCAGCTGCAAAAGCCCTGTGCATATCGTCAAAGTTTTTAACAGGAGCATCCTCATAAATAATGGAAGAAAGACGTCTGCGTACCCTCTGTGTTGCCATAAGAGAAATTGCCGATTCAAAGTCTGCTCGTCCACTTCTTGAACAGCCGATTAAGGAAATACCCTTTTCCAGCACAAGTCTTGTGTTAATGGGAACTCGGTTCTCGGACACTCCCATCAGCATAAGGGTAGCCTGTGGGTTTGCATACTGAATCATATCGTTAATTGCATCCGGTGAGCCCTCGCCGCCAACACATTCAAATGCGTGATCAACTTTAAAATCCTTTGGAATGTTATAGGTTAAGAAAGTTTTTGTTACAAATGAAAATCTGCTTAACTTTCTTTGGTTTTTACCGATTACATAAATTTTTGACTTTGGCATTGTTGCCCTAAGCACAGTTGCAATAACATAAGAGAGAGCGCCGTCGCCCCACACTCCTATGTTTTCTCGTCTGTTGTGGGCAACCTTCATAAGTCTTGAAACTGCATGACAGGCAACAGATACAAACTCTGTAATTGCGGCTGTTTGCAACGGAATATCCTCAAAGGGGATTAGTCTGTCGGGTGCAATATCTACAAATTCACGCATAAACCCATCAGCACCGGAACTGAGGAACTTGCTGTCTGAACGATAGTTTTCGTAAAAAATGTTGTGACCTTCTGTAAGGTCCGCTGAATCATCACCCGGTAAAACATCCAGACTGTTTGCAGGCTGGTTTGGTATCATAACAACCAGCTGTCCCGGTTGAAATTGTCCGGTTTTGTCCATTACAACCTGACCGCAACACTCGTGGATAAGAGCCATTGGTAGCTTTTCGTTAAGTACCTTAAGGTCACGGTTACCCAGATAGTATCTTTGGTCTGCGTGGCAAATTGACATATACCGTGGTCTTACAATAACCTTTTTGTTTATGTCAATATCAACATATTTAACAGAAAAGAACTGGGGGGAGGTAAGCTGATAAATGTAATTAATCAATGTTCTTTTTCCTCCGCCTCAACTATATCACTGCCCACAATAACTTTTGCAATGTTGTAGTCACTGATTGTCGTAATTTTTATGTTGGATGAATTGCCCTTTACCAACTTAACCGGCGCACCCTTCATAACACAAATTTTGCAAGCATCAGTGAGAATATTTTTTTCAGATGGCTTTAATTCCTTATAAAGTGATTTTAGCAAATTGATTTTAAAGGTTTGCGGAGTTTGGCCCTGATACATTTTTGCTCTGTCGGGAATAGAGTCAATCTGCTCGGCGTCCTGGGACACAACAATTGTATCAACAGCAGAAATTACTGTGTCGCAAGCACCGTAGGTAATTGCATTCTCAATATTTTCATCAAGTATTCTCAAAGTTACAAACGGTCTTACCGCATCGTGAGTAACAATGATGTGCTCGTCATTTTCTCCGTATGTCTTTTCAATTTCGGCAATAATGTTGAAAATTGTATCATTTCTGCTTTTTCCGCCGGGCACAACAATTACTTTGTCATAATCCAACTCATATTTTTCCAGAATATCTGACATATGACCAAGCCAGGCAGGATTTACACCGATATAAATAACATCAATTTTTGAGCACATTAGCATTTTTTCCAATGTATGAATAATGATAGGCTTGTTGTCCAGCGGCAAAAACTGCTTTGGCATACTGCTGATATGCATTCTTGTACCGCTGCCGCCTGCTAAAATAGCACCAAATATCATAATAATACCTCTTTTCAAGTAAATAAAAAACAGATATGTTATACTATACAATTATAGTATAACATATCTCTTTGAATTTTTCAATTTTTTTTGGTATTTATATGCAATTTATATACTTTTATAATAATTTAAACTGCTATTTATCAAAACAGGATTTGTTCAGATCAAGATATACCAAATCGTGGTGGGGTATACGCTTTTCTTCAGGAGGAAGCTCCATATAGTCGCCAAAAGCAATTTTTAAATATTCATCATAACCAACGGGAATGGGGAAGTCCTCTCCCTCAAACGGAAGCCAAAGCGCGCTTTCAAAACATTCCTTGGGATATTCATTCATCATATAGTGAGGACCTGCGCAAAGTTCTGTAATCTTTGAACATTCATCAATAGAAAATCTTGTCATACGCTTTTCGCAGTGCTTCCAAATTTTTGTACGGATTCTTCTGCTTCTGAAAATTCCCAGAAGTATTTTGCTGAAAAACGCAACTGCGCCGCCGTGCTTTTCGGGAACAACCTCACTCATAAACAGAGAATAGAGCAAACAGTTAATTAGCTGCATATACCTTTGGAATTTGCCGTCGGGACAACCGTCAAGCGGCATAATGTCCATAACAAGTCCGTGGGGCACATCAATATGCTCCTGATTTTCCTTTACACAGGTGTACTTTGTATCTACAAAGGTGGCAAAAATGTTTCCTGTGAAGGTTGCGCCAATATCTGATTTCAGCAGTCTGAATCTGCCCTCGTTGCCCACCTGCTTTTGCCATTCTTTAAGTAAAATTTCATAGTCATTTCTTGGCATAAACACGTCAATGTCGTCATCCCAAGGGATAAATCCTCCGTCACGAAGTGTGCCTATGCAGCAACCGCCGCAAAAGTAAAAGAGCAAATCATTCTTTTTGCAAAAATCTTTGAACACCCGCAGTGACTCCAGCTCCTTTAGCTGTAGCTCTCTGATTTGCTCATTTGTTAATTTAATCGGTTCTGACATATTTCCATACCACCCTTATCCTAATGTCAACAAAAGTTATTTTGTATTATGAATAACTGCCTGACGAACTTCCTCAATTTTCTTTTCTGCACTGCCGTCAAGACTTCTTTTCCAAAAGGGAAGCTTTATCAGTCCCACAATTGTGCCTACACCGTAGACTATGTGTAGCAGGGGGAACAACAGGGGAAGCAGCAGAAAATGGGGATAAACTTTCCTTGTGATAAAACAGGTAGCAGTGTTTACAATGTCAAATATTCCATAAACACAGCCCAGTGCTATAAGGAAAATCGGCAATCCCAAAAACGAGAGCAACACACTGCCCAAAACAGCCATTACAAACAAAAAGGGAACAAAGTGAAAATAACTGAGGCACTCCTTGCAAACTCCCAGTGTAAGACCTATCCATTTTCCGTTGCCGTACTTTTGCCTTATCATATCCTTAAGGGTATTTCTTGTCATCTGGTAAGAAATAATGTCAGGACAACAGCAAAGCTTGTAGCCTGCCTGCCTTATTCTGTAGTGAATTTCATTGTCCTCGGTGCGTCCCAAAGCTTCGTTAAAACCGCCCACAGTGGCAAAAACTTCTCTTTTGTAGGCAGCGTGGAACATACTGTCCTGATATTGTTTTTCTGTTGTTTGACGTCTGTAGGAAGCTATTGATGAGCCAAACAGGGATTCCTCTGCTGCAAGCAGAGTAAGCTTCCAAGGGGATACACCCGAAACAATATTCGGTCTGCCGCCGCCTGTAACATTTTCTCCCTCTTTGATATGCAATACATTCTTCGAAACAAAATTTCTCGGTATGCTTGCGTGAGCGTCAACTCTGATAATAATGTCGCCTGTGGCATTTTTCAGTGCCTGATTCCAGCCGGAGGCCTGATTGTTACCGTGATTTTCAACTATTTTTACATCCTTAAAGCTGTAGTGAGTATTTTTAAAATCCTCCATCATTTCTCTTGTGTTGTCCTTTGACATTGAGTCAACAAAAACAACTTCAATGTTTTCGTGGGGATAATCCTGTTGAGAAATATCTCTGAACAGCCCGTTGAGTACTGCGCTTTCGTTTAGTGCAATCGTACAAATAGAAACAATCATTTTGTTTTCTCCTTTATAGAGTTACTTATACTTCAGTATTATTCTTGTGTAATTCCGAAATCCATTTGCTGTTTGTCATAAAGGAAACAGTTATATATGGAAAAATAAATATCCAGGGTACAACAAAAAAGCATAGTAAAATGTGAGGCAGGAAGGTGAATAAAAGTGTTCTTGTGACTTTTAGCTTATCTTTCATAAAGGTTGTTCCAAGATAAAACACTTCTTTTGTATTAAGGCTTTCGTCCTCAAACATAATGATAGGTATCAGAGTATATTTTACACTGTAAAATACTGTTTCAATAACAGCACCACTGAAAAAAAGTAATGCCAATATAAGGAACTGAATATTTTGGGTGTGGCTTAAAAAATACAGTTCCAAAGCAAAAAGGGCAGGAATCATCACAAGTAAAAAGTGGAGAATAATTCTTACAATAATTTTTAAATTAAGTAAAAAGCACTTGCCAAAGCACTTGTTGCGGTAGTAGTAGAACACATCGCTTAAATTTGCGTTGTTGCCCTTGCTTATATTGTAGCATAGTTTCAGATAGCCTGTTATCATTGGTGTTGTAAGCAAAAAAGCAAAAACCAAAACAAGCTGTAAAATTAGTATTATATTGTTTTGAGCCATTGTCAGGTTATCCAAATCCCAAAATAGCTGCATTGTGCACAGGGCGACTCCCTGAAAAAGCACAATAAGAATAGCAGGAAGACAAATTATAAAGAAACCGCCGATTGCAGTTGCCCAATTGTCCTTTGCAAGATACTGTAGAGCCTGCTGTTTAATTGTTTTTGCTATGTTCATAAATACCTCAGTCAAATTTGCCTGTGTACATTCTGTACATTGCTTCAAGGCAAATTTCTGCGTGTTTCATAAATTTTTCTTCGTCAAGACTTTCGTTTGCATTGTGCATATTGGAGTAATCGTCCTTAAACAAGGGACCAAAAGCAACGCCCTTGTTACCAAGCATTCTTGCATATGTTCCGCCCCCTGTGGAGTAGAGTTCGGGATTTTCTCCCATAACCTCTTTGTAGGCGGAGGATAGGAGGGAAATCAAAGGCGACTCTGAGTCAACGTTCAGAGGCTTAAGGTGGCTCAGCACCTTAACTGTCAGATTTTCATTGCCCGACAACTTCTTTACTCTTTCAAGAATAATATTTCCGTCCACAGTTACAGGGTAGCGAATATCCATTGTTGCAGTTGCAAAATTTTCACCAATGTGGATTGTTCCCACATTTACAGTAAGAGCTCCCGAAAGGCTGTCACGCATTTTTAGTCCCATGGAATTACCGTTTGTTTCCATTCCTATTGCCGAGTTGATAAAAGAGCAAACAGAGCCAAGCTGGTTGTAGCTGAAATTAGAAGCCAGAAGCTCCACAAGTGCTGTTGCCGCATTGCTGCCCTTTTCAGGCTGGCAGGCGTGACCTGCCTTGCCGTGGCAGATAATCATAAGTCCGTCAATTGTGTAGTGGAATTCAAACCTGTTTTCCATTGCGTCCGCAAATCTGAAAAGCTGGTGGTCGTCATTTTCACTGCAATCCAGCATTACATATGCAGTGTCGGGCACGGCATTCACAGCTTTGCCCGAGTGAAATTCATTCAGAGTAGTGCCTGTGTGGGTTTCGGCATAAAGTTCAAGTTGAATGATACCCTTTTCACAGCGGCATATTCCATATTCGCTGTCAGGAGTAAAGCTGTATTCAGGAAGGGGCTGGGAGGAAAAATATGTTTCCATATCCTTCATACCCTTTTCTTCGTCTGTGCCGAATATTGCCCGTAGTGTGTTTTTGCCCTCAACACCTGCGTCCTTAAGAGCCTTCAGGCAGTACAGGGTAATAAGTGCGGCGCCTTTGTCGTCGGCAACACCTCTGCCGTAGAGCCTGCCGTCCTTTCTTGTAAGCTCAAATGGAAGTGTATCCCAATTGTTGCCTGCAGGTACTACGTCAAGATGTGTAAGCACACCGCATAATTCACCATTGTTGCCAAGTTGAGCGTGACCTGCAATATTCTCAACATTTAATGTTTCAAGTCCGAATTCTTCCGCTCTGTTCAGCATAAAGTTAAGCGCCTTTTCACACTCTGCCTGATTTTCTTCTGTTACAGACTGAAAGGAAATCAGAGTTTCCAAATCCTTAAGTAAATCTTCTTTATATTTTAATATATTCTTGCCAAAAGACATTATTTTTTCCTCCTGTTTTTGTAGGGAATAAAAACATAAATAAGCAGTAAATAGATAATTAATGCACCTGTTGTTATTCCTGTGATTACACCGCCTGCTTTGATGCCGGGTGTTTCGTATTTGAATTCAATATTACTCTTTTTGTGACCGTCAACTTTTACAGCCATAAAGCCGATGTTAACCTTTTCTATCTCTGTTTTTTCACCGTTGACATAGGCTGACCAGCCCTCTTCATAGGGAACAGAGAAAAACAGCAAATTATCCTCGCCCTTATTATCTATGGAAGCGGTAAAGCCGTTGTTGATGTAGGTGAAATCATCGCAACTCTGTGATTTTCTGTTGTTGCAGTCGCTGAAGTAGCTTTGGTTAGTATATACAAAGCTCTTTGTTTTACTATTGTATTGCGAGGCTGTTCTTTCGTCATTCAACTTATCAAATTCACCTTCTATATAGTTGGTGATTTCGGGATATTTTTTGAACTGCTCCTGTGTAAGCACCATAGCCTTTAGCATTGCCCGGTCTCTTTTGTCGCTTTCTATTGTTTCAAATTCTTCCTGACATATAAAGTCGTCATACATAAAGCCCATTGGAATGTAGTATTTGTTTTCATAAATACTCACACCGTTTGCATAGTCAAGGTACTCCCAGCCCGGCATTTTGTATTCTTCATTTCTGTAAAAATCATTTTCGTCAGTAGGGTCGTCAAATAAATATTTTACAGAAAGAAGCGGCCTTAAGGCAAAGGAATCTGTATCCGGATGAGATGATACATCTCTTGTTACATCAAACATAGGATAAAAGTCCATAATGGAGCCGGGTACAATGCTGTGAAAAGCCTGAATGTTAGGTATCTGCCAGTACATTCCAAGGTTGTCTTCACAGCAGTAGAAGTCGCTTCTCACATTCTTTATGTCGTCTAATTCAGGACTTTCGCTGCCATTAAGAGCGTAGTCAAGTACAAATTCTCTTGATGTGCCGTTTTGCAGAACACCAAGGTAAATAATGAAGTTGCCGTAAACAAATACAACAAGCGCAATACCTGCTGTCAGTGCCTTAATAAGAGTCTTTTTGTTGCTTCTGAACAACTTAATAATCAGAGCAAATCCGCAAATAGAGGTAAGGGCAATGCCGCCGTAAATCCATAATCTTTCAGAATAATTTTCCAGACCGATTTTCAGACTTGGATTATTTTCCCCCTTGCTGTAATCGGTGTAGGGCATAAGTCCGATAATAAGCAGAATTACCACTGTGATTCCTGCGGAAAGCCTTGTAGCCTTCAGCCAATCTGTTTTGCTGCTGTCAATTGCCTTTATTGTTGCAAGGGCAAGAATAAGCTCTGCCATATAGAACCATCTTGCATAGTAATTCATATTCAGCCCTTGGAAAAGTGCATTAAACAAAGGCACCATAGCAATGACAAACAGCAGAGGAATCAGCTTTTTCAGCCAATGTTCCTTCTTTGTCTGCAAAAAGCCTATTACACCTGTCATACCAACCAGCGGAAGCCAAGCAGCAATTGAAGCCCAATTGCTGTTGCTGTCAGGTGTAAAGTTTGGCCTTGCGGCAATGTCCGGGGGGAAGAAAAAAGACTCGATAATGTGAACATATCTCTGTGGTACATCGTATACTACGGAATTCCATCCGTCAGGCCATTGGGAAACTCTGTAGTTCTGCACAACAGACAATACGGCAGGAATGAGTATAACAGCGCTCATTAAAAATCCTGTGACAACCTCAAAGGCTAAAAATAATAATTCTTTAAAAGAAATTTTAGGATAGCTTTTTACACAAATTCTTATTACAAAGTATATTATAACAAAAACTACCTGACCCACAAAGAAATAGTAGTTCATAACACAAGCGGCAAATACGGAAAGGGCAACAATGCCCTTTCTTTTGTTGTACATATATTCATCAATTGCAAAGAGGAGCAGAGGGAATATTACCATAGCCTCGTGAAAATGATTGAAGAATATGTTGTACAAGCTAAAACCGGAGAAAGCATACAGCAGTCCTCCGACAACGGCAAAGCCTCTGTGGCTGACGTATCTTTTAAGATACAGGTATGCTGTCAGTGAAGAGCAGCCGATTTTCAAAATAAGCAGCGGACCCATAAGGTAGGGAACAGCCTGTGAGGGGAACAGCAGTGTTATCAGAAAAAATGGACTGCCTATAAGATAAAAGCTGTAGCTGCCAATAAGATTTGCTCCTAAGTCTGTGGTGCTGCTCCACATAGTGTCACCATTCAGTAGTGAATCGTGAACCATTTGATAAAAAGGTATCTGCTGCGCATTAAAGTCGCCGTAAAATATAAAATACCCGTTGTTGTAAATTATGTTGGGAATAAAGAACAGAAAAGCAAGGCCTATTCCCAAAATAAAGGAAATAAGTGCATAGTTATATCTTTTGTTTTTTATTGCTAATCCGGAACCCATTGTTAAACCCATTTCAAATATAATTTCTGTAAATATCCATATCAAAAGCAAGAATTTTGTAAAACCCATTTACTACATTTTAAAAATAGGATATAATACTACAACAGTATAACACAAAAATTTATATTTTGCATTATAATTTTGTATTTTTTTGGAGATGATATAAAATGAGTACAAGTCATTTCTTTGCAATGGTAGGAAGAATGAAGTATATCAACCGTTGGGGACTGATGAACAACACAAACAAAGAGAATATCAGCGAACATTCCCTGCAGGTTGCAATGTTTACCCATTGTATGCTTCTTATGCACAATGAAATGTTTGAAAATAAGCTGAATCCGGATAGGGGAGCCGTCCTTGCAATGTATCACGATGCAAGCGAAATTATAACAGGGGACCTGCCAACACCTGTAAAATACTTTAATCCCGACATAAGAGACGCCTACAAAAAGGTGGAAAAAATGGCAGAGGACAGGTTGATTTCCCTTTTGCCAAAGAGTATGCAGAGTTACTATACAGACATACTCCACTGTGAAGAAAAGGATAGCGAGCTTTGGAAATATGTTAAGGCTGCGGACAAAATCTCTGCAATTGCAAAATGTATTGAAGAAATGAAAATCGGCAATACAGAATTCAGCGATGCTTACAATACTCTTACAAAATCTGTTAAAGATATGAATATGCCTGTTGCTGATAAGTTTATGCAGGAGTTTATACCTTCCTTTAACCTTACACTTGATAAACTGGAATAGTTTTTACATAGAAAATTGTTGAAAAAACATGAATAAAGGTGAATTTTATATGATAATTCTTTATTGGAATTAAAAAACTTTGTATTCGTTATATAATTTATTGATGAATAAACTGCGGTACTATATGTATCGGAAAGGAGCGGTATAGTGGCAGGCTATTATGGAAAGCGTGGAGAGAAACCCGCTGCAGCTCGTAAGAATTCAGAAAACAAGGGAGATTTTATTGATATTTCGTCAAAATCTTCTGTAAAAAGTGTATATAATAAGAAAAACAAAGTTACCAGAATAGTTTCAATGGTAATGGCTATTGTATTTATTCTGGCAGGATGCGGTCTTTGCTACGCATCTTCTCTTTTCAGTTCTTTGGGAGATGACGGCACACTTGACAAGCTGGGCAAGGACTACAAAGTTACTGATGATGATGCCGGTGAAGGTGTTGTTACCGACTCAAAGCTGCTTGAAAATGCCGATGTTCTTAATGTAATGCTTTTTGGTGAGGATAAAAAGGCTACAGCTGAAAGCACAGGCCGTTCAGATACAATGATTCTTGTTTCTCTTGATGTTAAGCACAAGCAGCTTAAGCTTACTTCATTCTTGAGAGATACCTATGTCTATATTCCTTCAGGCGATGACTATGCAGGCTGGAATAAGCTGAACGCTTCCTACTCACTGGGCGGAGCAAAGCTGGCTGTTAAGACCATAGAAAGCAATTTCGGTGTTAAAATTGACCGCTATGGTGTAATAGATTTTTCAGGCTTTAAAGAAGTTATTGATGCCATGGGCGGCGTAAAGATAAAAATTACAGGCTCCGAGGCAAGATATATCAATGCCCAGATTGACCATAACAATCAGAGTTGCAGGCATGTTGCAGAAAAATACTGTGTGTCTGAATATAAAACCGATAAAGACGGTAACCCGATTTATAACAGATTTGGCGAGCAGGCAGAAAAAACAAAGGCTGTAAAGCTCAACGGACAGCAGGCTTTGTGGTATGCCCGTAACAGAGGCAGTGACGAAATCGGAGCAGAAATATTTGCAGGTGACGACTGGGACAGAACAGAAAGACAGAGAAAGCTTCTTATGGCTGTTGTAAGCAATTTTAAAAAGGCTTCCTTTACAGATTTGGTTAAGGTTGTCAACAGTATCGGTCCTATGATTACAACCAACTTTAAGGAAAATGACATTACATCATTAATGACAAGTGTACTTACATTCCTTAACTATCCTATGTATCAGTTCCATATTCCAATCGGAGAATCAGCTGATGTTAATAAGCTGTGGACATATGACGACAACACTCCCGCAGGCTCTGTTGTAAGAATTACAGATTGGGATAAGACAAGAAAACAACTTGCCAACTATGTCTTTAAAATGGCAGATAAAAAGTATCGTACAAAGTCAGATTAATAATTCTTCTTTGTAACATTACGAAAACAAAATTTCAAGAAATTGCGGACGACAGTCGTCCGCATTTCCTTTATTTTATCAAATGAAAGGTGAAATATATGCAGCAAGAAAATAAAACCGCAAAAAAATTAAGAATTGCAGTAATTGTGATGTATGTAATACAAGTATTTTTGCTGACAGAAAGCTATTTTCAGTATTATCCCAAGGGATTTGAGGACCCTGTACATATCAGCTGTTTTTACTTTATCTACAAAATGATAGACAGCGGCCAATTTGATTATGCCGCTTATGGTGTAATAATGGCTATCATTCCAATTGCAGGTTTCTTTATGTTCTGCTTTGACAAAAAAAGAAATATTAAGAATATTTATGCAATATTCACATCTGTAATCGGTGTGCTTATGATTGCTGTGTTTATAAATTTCTTTATCGATTTTGCATCTCTTATTTCTCTTGTACTTTACATTCCGATTGTATTTCTTTCGGTTATGGGTATATTTGCAAGAAACTTAATTTCTCAAAAATAAAATTAATATTAAATAAAGAAAAAGGACGGTTAACCCGTCCTTTTTTGCTGTAAAAAATTAAAGTATTGTGTTTGTAAGCAAGGTGTCAAAGCCGTCAATCTTAATTGTTTTGCCGTCCTTGCCAATGATGTGGCCGTAAATGTTGCCGTATACCACTGTGTTTTTGTCACTTTTCAGGTTCAGATGTCCGCCGCCCTTTGTAGAGGGAACAAATTCGATATATATATTGCCCTCTCTGTCTTCAAATTTCCAGTTGGAACGCAAATCATGAATGTGTCCCTTGGCTCTTACAGCCCCCAGTTTAATCAGCTTTTTGTCCACAAAAATACAGTTTTCAATACCCTCGGAGTTCTTTGAAAGTCCGCCGCCAAAGTGTATTGTCATTTTACTGTTTTTGTATTCACCCTCTGCCACAAGCTGGTGATATGTCAATTTGCTTGGCACGGAAATTCTTGACCAGTCAAGGTATGCAGTGGTGTCCTCTCTGTCAAGATTGTATTCGTTGCCACCAAAGCGGATAATGCCTGTTGCCTTCATCTGGGGCATAAACCTTTTGGTAAAATAGCTTGTCTTTGAATGTTCAAAGGGAACAGCAACATTCATACTTTCTGTTTTTTCCTCGTCAATTTCTATGTTGAAATAAAGATTTTTGTTGTTGTAAAAGTTAAGGTAATCACATTTTAAGTATCTTCTTGTGCCTGCCTTTGAGAATTTTACGCCGATTCTGCTGTCGTTGTAGGCAACATCCCCCGAAAGGGAGCTTTCAGGCATTCTGAACTTTATAAACGGAAACAGCTTGTGAACAGTTTTTTTACCCATTTTAAAGCTTTTGAAGTCGATTATTGCTCCTCTTACCACACCGTAAAGACCAAGATTTGCAATGGAAATTATCATACAAACCTGACTGTTTTTTATGCAGTAGATGTCTGTTTCTTTGGTGCGCAGCATTGCTGCGGAACTGTTTATTTTATTATAAAAAAATACAGGACTTTTACTCCAGCCAAAGGGAATAACGTCACCGTTTTTATCAAATATACTTGCAGTGTTAAAATATTCCTGATGCATGGCTGCATCTCCTTTCACAAAGATTATACACATTTTCATTTTACTTTGCAATAAGATTTTTAAGGGGGCAATATTTTTATTTTTACAGGGTAATATTTTTCTTTACAATTTCATAAGTAGTATTACCGAAAGTGGGTGGTATATTATGAAAATTAAGATTGCATTTATCTACATTTTGTCCCTTTGTCTTATGTTCCTTTGCTCCTGCAGCGAGATTGCAGACACCTCTTCAAAAGAATTGCGGTCGGGATATTGGGCAGAAAAGAATAAGAGCGGCAATTTGGATAAGGATGTTCTCCTGTCACTGTATTTTAAGGGGGACGACGGAGTTATAAAAATTAAGGACTATAAAGAAAAAAAGACCTACACCATAACAGGTATGACTTTAGTGACAGAAAATCAAATAACAATCAGCGACACCAATACACTGACCGACTACACCTTTGACTATGATTTAAAAGGAGATAAAGTAAATATTGTTTATAAAGGGAGAACGCTCACCCTGAACAAGATAAAATAATACTATAAAAATAAGGAAAAATATAGACTCTTTTGTTGATTAAAATATCCCTTTGTGATATAATAACTCTAATATGGGTTACTATCGTATGGCAGAGTGTTTTAACTTGTTTGCCTGTAATTTCACTCTCAAGGGAAAGGAAGTTTTTAATGGTTGTTTTAGGCATTGATCCGGGCTACGCTATTGTGGGCTACGGCGCAATAAACTACAGAAATAATGCCTATACTCCTGTTTCCTTTGGGGCGATTATTACAGAGGCTGATTTGGACTTCAGCCGCAGACTTGAAATTATATATGAGGATTTGGTGGAGGTCATCAAAAGGACAAAGCCTGATGCTATGTCAATTGAAAGACTTTACTTCCAGACAAACCAAAAGACTGCAATTATGGTGGCAGAAGCCAGAGGTGTAATTCTTCTTGCGGCGCAAAGAATGGGTGTGCCTGTTTATGAATATACACCACTGCAGGTTAAAACTGCAGTAACAGGCTACGGAAAGGCAAAAAAACCACAGGTTATGGAAATGACAAGGCGGCTTCTGAAGCTTAAAGAAACTCCAAAGCCTGATGACACTGCCGACGCTCTTGCTATTGCAATCACCCACACACAATCGGCAGGCTCATCATTGAGAAAGTTTATGATGGAAAAGGGTATAAAGTAAATGATATATTCGCTAAAGGGTACAATAACACATACAGAACAGAATATGGCAGTGGTTGAATGCGGCGGCGTTGGCTATGCCTGCAGAACTACGCTGAATACTCTCCGTGATATAAAGGTAGGCGCAGAAGCTACCCTGTATACATATATGTCAGTGAGGGAAGATGCTGTTGAGCTTTTTGGCTTTTCTACACTAAAGGAACTGAACACCTACAAACTGCTTATAAATATTAACGGTGTAGGTCCAAAGGCGGGAATTTCTATTCTTTCCATTCTTTCACCTGAACAGGTGTCAATTTCTGTTGCGTCAGGTGACTGGAAAACCATCACACAGGCTAACGGTGTAGGTCCTAAAATGGCACAGAGAATAGTCCTTGAGCTAAAGGACAAATTCAAAAGTTTGCAGGTTGATGATGGTGAAGAATTTACAGGCGGCGGTGTAGCGGCGGCAGACACAGGCAACATTCCGCAGGCTGTTCAGGCTCTTTCTGTTCTCGGATTCAGTGCGGCTGATGTCACTCCCATACTAACCAAGTTAGACAGAAATATGTCGGTTGAACAGATGATTGGCGCAACACTTAAAAAGCTTGGCAGATAAAAATATTTAATTTTAACAGGTACATAAAATGGATTATCAACAGGAATATGATTTTGAAAACAGAATAATGGATACTCACCAAATTCCGGAGGATAGCATAGAAGCAGAAACAGATAACCCGCTCCGACCTAAAACACTTGAAGATTATATTGGTCAGGATAAGGTTAAGGAAAATCTGAAAATCTATATAGAGGCTTCTATGCAAAGGGGCGAAGCCCTTGACCATGTGCTCCTCTACGGACCCCCCGGACTTGGCAAAACAACACTTTCCCAGATTATTGCAAATGAGCTTGGTGTTAATATTCGCATAACCTCCGGCCCTGCAATAGAAAAGCCCGGGGATTTGGCAGCGCTGCTTACCAATCTCAATCAGGGCGATGTGCTTTTTATTGACGAAATTCACCGTCTTAACCGCAGTGTAGAGGAAATTCTCTATCCTGCAATGGAGGACTTTGCAATTGATATTATAACCGGCAAGGGACAGATGGCGGCTTCTTATCATTTGCCGTTGCCAAAATTTACACTGGTTGGTGCCACTACAAGGGCAGGTCAGCTTACAGCACCTTTGAGAGATAGATTCGGTGTTGTGCTCAGGTTAGAACTTTATTCTCCTGAAGAATTATCAACTATTATCGAGCGTTCTGCCGGCATATTGGGCATTAGCATTGATAAGGACGGCGCTTTGGAGCTTGCTTCCCGTTCCAGGGGGACTCCAAGAATTGCAAACAGACTGCTTAAGCGTGTTCGTGACTTTGCGCAGGTGCTGAATAACGGCAATATTACCCTTGATATTGCAAGAACGGCTCTTGACAAAATGGAAATTGACGAGCTTGGACTTGACCAAAACGACAGAAGAATGTTGGAAGCTATGATTAAATTCTATAACGGCGGTCCTGTTGGTATTGAAACTTTGGCCGCAGCAATAGGAGAAGAGGCTGTTACTATTGAAGATGTGTACGAGCCCTACCTTATGCAGATAGGATTTTTACAAAGAACACCAAGGGGCAGATGTGTCACCGCCGAAGGCTACAGACATCTTGGCTTTGATTTTGGCGGAAGTAACGGCCAGCCAACATTATTTTAAAAAGAGAGAAAACAAAACTAAAGAATTTTAAACTAGGATTTTTTGATGAAAAATATTTTTTAGGAGGATAACAATGGGTAGACTTTTTGGTACAGATGGCGCAAGAGGAGTTGCAAACAAAGAACTTACAGTTGATTTGGCACTTTCAATCGGCAGAGCGGCAGCTGTTGTTTTAACAAATGAGGATGTGGCACATCCAACATTTGTAATCGGCAAAGATACAAGAATTTCAGGTGATATGTTGGAGGGTGCGCTGATAGCAGGACTTACTTCTGTTGGCGCAAATGTTATTATTCTGGGTGTAGTCCCAACCCCTGCCGTTGCATTCCTGATAAAAAAATATAATGCAGATGCAGGAATTATGATTTCTGCTTCTCACAACCCGTTTGAATTTAACGGTATCAAGCTTTTCAACGAGGACGGCTTTAAGCTTCCCGATGAAATTGAGGAAAGAATAGAAAGTATTGTCCTTGATGATAACAATGAGTTTGAACTTTCCTACGGTGGAGAAATCGGAAAGGTCAGATATGAAACAAGTGGCGCCGATTACTACATTGAGCACATTAAGTCAACTATTGAGGGTGACCTTTCCGGCATAGAAATAGCCATTGACTGTTCCAACGGTGTATCTTCAAGAACAGCAGAAAAGCTGTTTACGGATT
>JAFLUK010000070.1 GCA_022508865.1 Oscillospiraceae bacterium
TGATAAATAATTATAAACAACAAAAGAAAAATAATTAAAACAATCCCCAAGGGCTGTAAAATAAGCCTTTGGGGATTTTCTGAATACTCGCAACTGAATTTATTCTTTACGGTCGAACTGATTTCTCCACAAAATAAAAGGTCGGATATTTTCCGACCCTTTATTTTTTATAATATGTATTGAAATTTGTGTTTTGATTATTCCATTTCCCAATTGTGCCAAACATTCTGAATGTCGTCGTTATCCTCAAACATATCCAGCATTTTCTGCATTTTAATTTGAGTTTCCTCATCTTCCAGCTTTGTATAGGTTGATGGAACCTGTTCAATCTCTGCAGAAGCAAACACATAGCCTTTAGCTGTCAAATCATCACGAATAGCACCAAAGTCATCAGGCTCTGTATAAACTGTAAAGATATCCTCATCAGCCTCAAAATCTGATGCGCCTGCTTCAAGTGCATCCTCCATTACAGTGTCCTCGTCCTTGTCAAGATCTTCTCTTTCAATTACAAGTACACCCTTTTTAGAAAACATAAAGCCAACACAGCCCGGTGTACCCATATTACCGCCGAATTTGTCAAAGTAGTGGCGAACTTCGCCTGCTGTTCTGTTTCTGTTATCTGTAAGAGCCTCAACAATAACGGCAATGCCTGATGGACCATAGCCCTCATATGTAACAGACTCGTAGTTGTCGCCCTCGTTGGAAGAGGCAGCTTTCTTAATAATTCTATCAATATTATCATTTGGAACATTAGCAGCCTTTGCTTTTGCAATGCAATCTCGGAGCTTTGAGTTTACATTTGGGTCGGCAGAGCCGCCGTCACGAATTGCAACAATTAACTCTCTGCCAATTTTGGTGAATACCTTTGCTCTGGCAGCGTCGTTCTTACCTTTTTTCTGTTTAATGGTACTCCATTTATTATGTCCTGACATTAAAATCATCCCTTTAAAATAATTTAAAATTTTATACCAAAGAATTATATCACGATAAAAAGAAAAAATCAAATTTTTGTGCATTTTTAGATAATAAGCGAGTGCTGGTTACAAAACAGTTACAAAACCATTGAAGTAATCAGAAAAATTGATATAATAAAAGTAATGGTTAAAATCGGGAATGATACGAAAATAACCATAAAATTTTATTATTACAAAGAGGTATATTATGGTACGTTCAATGACAGGCTTTGGCAGAGGCGAAGCAACCGTTGACGGCAGAGATATTCTGGTGGAAATAAAAAGTGTAAATCACCGATATTTTGAATTTAATTGCCGTACATCAAGGGGCTACAGCTTTCTGGAAGAAAAGCTGAAATCCTACATAAAGGACAGTGTAAAAAGAGGTAAAGTTGATGTCTTTGTTTCTCTTTCTCAAAAGGAAGACACAGAGGCAATAGTAAAAATTAATCCCAGCCTTGCAAAGGGTTATATAAACGCACTCAGGGCATTAGCGGACGAATATGGCGTAAAGGATGATATTTCTGTTTCTACAGTTGCTTCCTATAACGATATTTTCCAAATCAGAAAAGCCCCTGAAGATGAAGAAGAAGTATGGTCTGCTGTAAAGCCTGTTTTGGATACAGCGCTTGCGAACTTTATAGAAATGAGAAAAACCGAAGGAGCAAAACTTAAAGAGGATATTATTAGCAGGGCAGAAAAAATTCTTAACATTGTTTCGGAGATTGAAGAACGTTCTCCTGAAAGGGTAGCTGAATACCAATCAAGACTACAGGAAAAAATCACCGAACTTTTGGGAAATGCAGACTTTGATGAGCAAAGAGTTCTTACCGAGGTTGCAATTTTTGCAGACAAGGTAGCTGTTGACGAAGAAACTGTCAGACTTCGCAGTCATTTTGACCAGCTTAAAAATCTTATGGACAGCGAAAATGAAATCGGCAGAAAGATTGATTTTATTATTCAGGAAATGAACAGAGAAGCAAACACAATCGGCAGCAAAGCAAACGACAGCAGCCTTTCCCACAAGGTAGTTGACATTAAGGCTGAAATTGAAAAAATCAGAGAGCAGATTCAGAATATAGAATAATGCTGAAAAGGTGGTTATATGAAGCTTATTAACATAGGATTTGGTAATTTGATAAATTCAAACAGAATTATTTCCGTGGTAAGTCCAGATTCAGCACCAATCAAAAGAATTGTTCAGGACAGTAAGCAAAAGGGTATGCTGATTGACGCTACCTATGGCAGAAGATGCAAGGCTGTTATAGTAACAGACAGTGACCACGTTGTACTTTCAGCTATATCACCGGAAACAATAGGAAACAGATTGGAAGGGGAACAAGAGCTTGAATAAAAAAGGTCTGCTTGTTGTCTACACAGGTTGTTCAGGTGTAGGCAAGGGAACAATAATGAAGGAAATGCTTCAAAAAGAGAGCAGTTTAAGACTTTCTGTCTCTGCAACAACAAGGGACCCTCGACCGGGGGAAACCCACGGCAAGGAATATTTCTTTGTAAGCAGAGAAGAATTTAAAGAGATGATTAACAATAACAAGTTTCTTGAATACGCACAGTATGCAGATAACTTCTACGGCACGCCAAAGGATGCAGTGGAGGAAATGCTTAATCAAGGATTAAACGTAATTCTTGAAATTGAAGTACAGGGCGGTTTGCAAGTTCTTGAAAAATGTCCCGATTGCTTAAGTATATTTATTGTTCCACCCTCAATGGAGGAGCTTGAAAATCGCTTAAGAGGCAGAGGCACAGAGCCAAATGACGTTATAGAAAAACGTATGGAGGCCGCAAAAACAGAAATGACTTTTACAAATCGTTATGACTATGTTGTAATGAACGACAAAGTTGACACAGCAGTGGAAGAAATTATTTCTCTCATAAAGAAAGAGCAGGACAAAAGAAATAGTTAAGTAACCACTGATTATTAAAAAATATATTATAAATTATAAAACAAAAGGGAGATTATTATGAAATTAGCATCAGTAGATAATATGTTAGCAGGTAAGGAAAGCCGTTATGCGCTTGTAATCGGCGTTGCAAAGAGAGCAAGAGAAATTGCGCAGGAGTTTGAAGAGAACGGTGTTATCACAGATGAGAAGCCTGTACTTCTTGCAATTGATGACTTCAGGAATCACAAATATAATATTTTAGAGCCGGAAGATGAAGAATGATGAAGCTGTCATTGCAGGTGTTGCAGTAGATAATACTGTATACCGCTTTGACCAAATTTTCAGTTACAGAGTTCCCGATAGTCTGAAAGATACTGTCAGAGAGGGCAAAAGAGTTCTTGTGCCCTTTGGCAGAGGTAACAGGCTGCGTCAGGGTATGGTAATGTGTGTTAGTTCTTTAAAAGAAAATACACAGGACATTACCAACGCTGAATCTGATAAGCTAAAAAACATTTCCTCTGTTCTTGATAAAGAAATTCTGTTCACTGACGAAATGCTGAAAACAGTTAACTTTATTCACGACAGATATTATTGCACCTACTACGATGCAGTGCGGGCGATGCTTCCTGCCGGTATTAATTACAAAATCAAAACATTGTACTCTGCTATTCCCATTACAGAAGAAAGCAGGGATAATTTTAACAGCCTTGATGAGTATACAAAAGAGATTTATTCATATCTCCAAAACGGCAAAAAGTCTGTTGAAAAGGAAGTTATACTCAATGTTTATTCAAAGGCGGAGCCTTCACTGCAAAAGCTTTCTGCTTATGGTTTTGTAAAAAAAGAGGACGATGCATTCAGAAAAACAAAGGATGCAACAATAAAAATGGTTGCCCTTTGTGATAATGCAGACCTTTCCACCTATACACTCACTCCAAAACAGGAAAAGGTTGTTGATTTGCTGAAAAGTGTTGGTGAAGCATCTCTAAAGGAAATTTGCTACTACACCGGTTATACCTCTGCTGTAACAGACACACTGGTAAAAAAGGGGATTGCAGAATATTTCCTTGATGAAGTAATGCGTACCCCTTATGAGCATAACAAATACGGCAGGGATAATAAAGAAATAATCCTTAATACCCAACAGCAAAAAAGTTTTAATTTTCTTTATGAGAAATATAAAGAAGATAAACCAAACGCATCCCTTCTTTATGGTGTAACAGGTAGCGGAAAAACCTCTGTGTTTATGAAGCTTATTGAAAAATGCTTTCAAGATGGCAGGGGTACAATACTTATGGTGCCGGAAATTGCACTTACCCCCCAGTTAATCAAAATTTTTGTCAGTCGTTTCGGAGACAATATTGCAGTTTTTCACAGCGGACTTTCAATCGGCGAAAGACTGGACGAGTATAAGCGTGTAAAAAGCGGAGAGGCAAAAATTGTTTTGGGAACAAGAAGCGCAGTATTTGCTCCTCTTGACGACATTGGTCTTATTGTCCTTGACGAGGAACAGGAAGCCTCATACAAATCCCAGCAAACTCCCAGATATCATGCCAGAGATGTAGCAAAATTCAGGTGTAGCTGTTACAATGGACTGCTGCTCCTTTCATCGGCAACCCCAAGTATTGAAAGCTATTATATGGCGCAAAAGGGACTTTATAGCCTTGTTACTTTGTCCAACAGATATGGTAACTCTAAACTTCCCAAGGTGTCTGTTGTAGATATGAACGAAGAAATAATGTCAGGTAACACAAGCTGCTATTCTTCGTATCTCAAAGAACTTCTTGCGGATAATCTTCTTCAGAATAAGCAGTCTATAATTCTTCTCAACAGAAGAGGTTACAATACCTTTCTTTCCTGTAGAAGCTGTGGTCAGATAGTGACCTGTCCAAGCTGTTCCATTTCTATGACATATCACAGTGCAAACAACAGGCTTATGTGTCACTACTGCGGTCATTCCGTTCCATACACAGACGAGTGTCCCGATTGTCACAATCAAACTCTCCGACTTTGCGGAGCAGGTACTCAAAAGGCAGAGCAGGAGCTTGTAGATATGTTCCCGGATGCAAGAGTTTTAAGAATGGATGCAGATGCCACAATGTCAAAAAGCAGTTACGAAAGAAAGCTCACTGCCTTTGCAAATGGGGAGTATGATATTCTTATAGGTACTCAAATGGTAGCAAAGGGGCTTAACTTTCCCAATGTAACCTTGGTTGGTGTTCTAAATGCAGACCAAATGTTGTATTCCGACGATTACCGAAGCTTTGAGCGAGCCTTTAGTCTGCTTACACAGGTTGTTGGCAGAAGCGGTAGAGGTGAACACGAGGGCATTGCTGTAATACAAACCACTACCCCCGAAAGCCACGTTATCAGTCTTGCATCAATACAGGATTACGATAAATTCTATAATGGAGAAATCGGTATCAGAAAAACAATGCTATATCCGCCCTTTTCCGATATCTGCCTTGTGGGATTTTCTGGAATTAACGAGGGAATTACCATAAAGTGTTCTGTAGAATTCCAAAAAAGACTTATTGCAGTTATAAAGGAAAAATTCAGCAGTCTGCCAATCAGACTTTTGGGTCCAAGTAAGGCAGCTGTTTACAAAATCAGTAATAAATACAGATATAAAACAATTATCAAATGCAGAAATACAAGGGATTTTCGCAGTGCTGTAACCACAGTATTAAAGGAATTTTCCGCAAAAAAGGAATTTAAGAATATTTCAATTACAGTAGATACAAATCCCCAATCATTTAATTAATAAATAGGAGTAAAAAATGGCAATCAGAAATATAGTTAAGGACGGAGATGACATTCTCCGTAAAAAATGCAGAGAGGTTGTAAAGTTTGATGACAGACTTCACACCCTTCTTGACGATATGGCAGAAACTATGCACGATGCCGAAGGAGTAGGACTTGCAGGTCCCCAGGTTGGCGTACTCAGAAGAGTTGCTGTTGTAGATGTTGGTGAGGGTGTAATTGAACTTGTAAATCCGGTAATAATAAAAACAGAAGGAGAGCAAGAGTCTGCAGAAGGATGTCTTTCATTCCCGGGAGAATACGGTATTACAAAAAGACCGATGTTTGTTACTGTAAAGGCACAGGATAGAAACGGTGAATTTTTTGAAATCAGTGGAGAAGAACTTCTTGCCAAGGCTTTTTGTCACGAGATTGACCATCTTGACGGCATAGTTTATAAGGATATTGCAGTTCGTATGCTGCTTCCCGAGGAGCTTGAACAATGAACATAGTTTTTATGGGAACACCTGATTTTGCAGTTCCTTCCCTTGAAAAATTGGCACAGCACCATAATATAATGGCCGTGTTTACCCAGCCCGACAAACCTGTAGGAAGAAAAATGATTCTTACACCTCCTGATGTAAAGGTGTGCGCTGAAAAACTGAATATACCTGTATACCAACCGGAAAAACTCCGAATCGGCGACAGCTTTGATATTATCAGTAAAATGAATCCAGATGTTATTGTTGTCGTTGCATACGGACAGATATTGCCTGAAAATATTCTTAATATTCCAAAATACGGCTGTATAAACGTTCATGGTTCACTTCTTCCAAAATACAGAGGGGCTGCTCCAATTCAGTGGGCAGTTCTGAATGGCGACAAAAAAACAGGTGTTACCACTATGTATATGGAAAAAGGTCTTGACACAGGAGATATTCTGCTTGTTGATGAATATGAAATTGACATAAACGACACCGCAGGAGATGTTTTTGATAAATTGGCTGTGATGGGTGGCAATCTTATCCTCAAAACCCTTGATTTAGCAGAAAAAGAAGGATTAACTCCAATCAAACAGGACGACACTCAAAGCTCCTATGCGAAAATGCTTGATAAAAGCCTATGTAATATAGATTTTAATAAATTAGCCTCGGAGGTGCATAATCAAGTTAGAGGACTTTCCCCGTGGCCTGTTGCAACCACCTCGTATAATGGAAAAGTCTTGAAAATTTTTGAAACGAGACTGACAAAGGGCAACGGAAAACCGGGAGAGATAATAAGCACAAATCCTCTTACTGTTGCCTGTGGTGAGGATGCTGTTATAGTAAATACACTACAGCTTCAGGGTAAGAAGAAAATGGATTCAAAGGCCTTTTTACAAGGACACAAATTAGAAATCGGTACAATAATAGGTGAATAATTATGTATTATTTTTATGGTATAGATTGGACATATATTGTTTTTATGCTGCCTTGCCTGATACTTTCACTGATTTGTCAGGCAAAGGTGAACTCCAGCTTTAGTAAGTATAGTAAAATAAGAAACACAAGGGGTATGACAGGAGCACAGGCAGCGCAATATGTCCTTACACACTACGGTGTTACAGGTGTAAGAATTGAACAAACATCAGGTAAGCTGTCTGACCACTTTGATCCAAGAACAAATGTAATCAGACTGTCAGAAAGTGTTTATAATGCAGCTTCTGTAGCAGCAGTAGGTGTGGCTTGTCACGAAGCAGGTCATGCAGTTCAGCATGCAACAGGATATTTACCCAATAAGATTAGGGGTGCAATTGTTCCTGCGGCAAGAGTAGGGTCAACACTTGGTTGGGTACTGTTTCTTATAGGTCTGTTTTTGCCGACACAATATTCCTTTGTTCTGTGGCTGGGAATTATTTTCTTTTCACTTTCTGTTCTTTTTACAGTTGTAACCCTTCCTGTGGAATTTGATGCTTCAAGAAGAGCATTAAAGTGTATCAGAGACACAAACCTTCTTGTAAACGAAGAATACAGCGGAGCAAAAAGTGTTTTGACAGCAGCGGCTATGACCTATGTTGCGGCAGCTGCAACAGCTGTTTTACAGCTTTTAAGACTTATTCTTATTGCAAACAGACGTGATTAAATTTTAAATATTCA
>JAFLUK010000071.1 GCA_022508865.1 Oscillospiraceae bacterium
CTCAACCTCTCCCATTTTTTCTCTTAATCTTCTTTTATCAATTGTTCTGATTTGCTCCAAAAGTACAACGGAATCCTTTGCAAGTCCGCTTTTGCTGCCGTTAATTTCTATATGGGTGGGGAGTTTTGCTTTTTGGTGTTGAGAGGTGATTGCCGCCGCAATAACTGTTGGGGAATATTTGTTACCCACATCGTTCTGCACTATTAGGACCGGTCGTACTCCTCCCTGTTCACTGCCAACTACAGGACTTAAATCAGCATAATATATATCTCCACGTTTTACTGTCATAATTTCACTCTCCGAATTTTTCTTATGAACTGATACCGTTTATCGTCAATAATATTTTTGCCGTAAATAAATTCTTTTATACCGCAATTGGTAATTCAATGAGAAAATTTTTCTAATTGGTATCAATATATACTACGGAAAAATTCTGCAAGAGTTATTCTTTTATTTATTTTCAGCTACGGGATTTACAAATGTAATCTCCACACTGTCATTTTTAATACTTGTGATTTCCCCCTTGCTGTTTATGTAAACTATGCTGTCCTCTGTTTTTATATTGTATCTGTTACTTTCGTTGTCACCTCTCTGATTAATAACGTTATTTTGTGTTTCTAAAAATTTCAGTACCTGATATAGCACCCGAATCGGCGCTTTTTGAGGAAAATCTGTTATATTATAACTGCTGTCAATATCCATAAAGGACATTTTCACATTTTTATCATTTACTGTATATTTATAGCCCGCTATTTCTTCAGGAAAATTAACAGTCAGAATAATATCTCCCCGTTTATTATGAGAAAATTCTCCCTTAAAGCTGATATCCTCTGTACTTACATAAATATTAGAGGAAAAGTGCTTTTGTATTACTACCTGTTTTTCAGGTGAACAGCCTGCGCAAGGAAGTAAAAAAACACAAAACAATGATATAAAAAGAAAAAACAAACCTTTCTTCAAATAATCACCAACCGTCAGAAATGCTTGTTTTATACTTCTTTATTTTTTATTTTCCTATATTTTTAAAAACATTTGGCAAGAAATCTATAATATCCCTTGGCAGCATAGAAATCTCTCCAAGACTGTGGCAGGCATAGTCCCCTGCCGTACCATGAATAAACACACCCATTGCACTGCTTTCAAGAGGTGAATAGCCCTGCGCCATAAGGGAAGCTATTATCCCTGCAAGAACATCGCCGCTGCCGCCTGTAGCCATTCCCGGGTTACCTGCAAAGCTGATATATGTTTGCTCGCCGTTTGTAACAATAGTATCTGCTCCCTTTAGCACTGTGATTACACCGTACTCCTTGCTGAAAGCCTCTGCAGCCGCTTTGGGGTCAGTTTCTATTTCCTTTACTGCAAGGCTTGTAAGTCTGCTCATCTCTCCCAAATGGGGAGTTAAAACAATATTAAAATCACAAGAATCTTTGTCCTTAAAATTCTTTAATAAATGTATATGCTTTGAAATACAGTTTATTCCGTCGGCATCAATCAAAATAGGTTTGCGGTTTTCCTTTGCAAAATTCAGAATTGCTGTTACAACCTCTTTTGTATCGTTATTAACACCCAGTCCGCAGCCAACAAGAATTGCGCTTGACTTTTGGGCATTTTTCAAAATTTCTTTTATATTGCTCCTGCTGAATGTGCCCTTAGCATTACCCTCAAGAGGTATATACACCGCCTCAGGCACAACCCCTGCAATTATAGGATAGACACTGTTAACCACAGCAAGTTTCAGCAGTCCGACACCGCTCCTTAATGCTGATTTTGCAGACAAAATCTCCGCCCCTGCCATTCCGTAGCTGCCGCAAACCGAAAACAAACAGCCCATACTTCCCTTGTGGGCATTGTACGGGCGTGGTTTAATTATACTTTTCAGAAAATTATAATCAATCTTATTCATAATTTTTCTCTCTTAACATTTTGATAACCTGCACTTGTAATTCAGAGGTCAGTTTTGGTCTCATACCTGTGAGTATTTTCTCATCAGGAATTATAACTAAAGCACAGTTGCCCTTTGCATCACTATAATAATTAAATGCAAGAGCATTAGGATTATCAAGTTTATCAATACAGATGTAATATTTATTAATCTTTTTGCCGTTATAATTTTCGTCGTTGAATTTAACAATAGACTTAAATTCATCTATCTTGACTCTGATGATTTTTCTGCGTTTTCTCTTTGCAACAACCTTATCAACAACAAGAAAATTATCCACAACCTGATATTCGTACTCTATCTTCTGGTTTGACACCATCCATATTGCAGAGGGAATTGCGGCAATAAGCACAAAAAATCCTATATAAATAAAGTACGCAGAAATTACATAGGCAAGTAAAATACAAGTTACGGGAATACCTATTGCCAACAAAAAATATATTACAGCCATTACATTATCCTTGGCTGTTCTCTTTTTCTTTACTACCTGTTCGCAAAAGCCTGTCATAAAAACATCTCCTTATCAGTCATCTTATGATATCATAAAAAGGGAAAAAATACAATAAAAATCTTATCTTATAGGTAAAAACTACTTGAAATCTTCATATAAAAATGATAGAATGGTTGAGATATTTATAATAATAAGAACACTGTGACAAAGGAAGTAGCATTTCTATTGGCATTTACAGAGATTTCTGCCTTGGCTGGAAGCAGAAAATTGTTTCGGAAATGTGAAGTTCCCTTTTGAGTGGCAGTACTGAAAAACAGTTTTCTATGTTGACTAGGTGCTGACGGTAGTCACCGTTATATGACAACAGAGTGTTTGCTCAGTGCAAAAATATGGGTGGTACCACGGATATTATTCGTCCCAAGGAGTTATTTGGCTCTTTGGGACTTTTATTTATTTTATGAAATAAAACAAACGGAGGTAAAAATGAACGAAAACATTATAAGCTTGCAAAATCAGCTGGAAGCAGATATTGCAAAGGTTGAAAGCCTTGCTGACCTTGACAGCATCAGAGTAGGCTACCTTGGAAAAAAGGGCAGTATTACAGGTCTTATGAAAAATATGAAATCCCTTTCCCATGAGGAAAAAAAGACTTTTGGTAAAGAGGTTAATGAACTGAAAACTGCCGCCGCCAAAATTATTGAAGAAAAAACTGCGGAGCTTAAACAAAAAGAAATTGAAAAAGAAATCAGCTCAATGCCGCAATTTGACATTACAACTCCTGTTGCTCTTGACAGAGGCTCTTATCATCCCATTACACTTGTACAAAGACAGTGTGAGGAAATATTCCGCACAATGGGCTTTACAGTTGAGGACTATTCAGAGGTTGTTACAGACTATGAATGCTTTGAGTCACTTAACATTCCAAAGCATCATCCTGCAAGAGATATGCAGGACACCTACTATCTTGAAAACGGTCAGCTTTTAAAATCACAGACCTCTGCCGCACAAAATGCAATTCTTAAAAAGTACGGCAAGAACCTTATTGAAAATGGTGTGCCAATCAGAGCAATCTTCCCCGGCAGATGCTTTAGAAACGAGGCAACAGACGCTTGTCATGAAAATACATTCTTCCAGATGGAGGGTGTTATGGTTGACAAGGATATCAGCATTTCAAACCTTATTTACTTTATGAAAACTATGCTTTCAGAAGTATTCCAAAAGGATATTAAGGTAAGACTTCGTCCGGGATTTTTCCCATTTGTTGAACCCGGATTTGAGCTTGACATAAGCTGTCTTATCTGCGGCGGAGACGGTTGCGCCTCCTGCAAGCACAGCGGTTGGCTTGAACTTTGCCCCTGCGGTATGATTCACCCGGAGGTACTGAAAGAGGGCGGTATTGACCCTGAAAAGTACACAGGATTTGCCTTTGGTCTTGGTCTTACCAGACTTGCAATGATGAAGTACGGCATTAAGGACATCAGAGATTTAAACAGCGGCAGTCTTAAGGCACTTTCACAGTTTACTGACGATAAGTAATAAGGGAGGAATAATAATATGTTTTTATCAATGAACTGGATAGAAGACTTTGTTGACCTTAACGGTCTTGACAAAGAACAGCTTATACATCAATTCTCCCTTTCTACTGCGGAGGTTGAAAACGAAATTTTCTTTAAGGGCTCTGACCTTAAGGGTGTTGTTGTAGCAGAAATCAAATCTGTGGAAAATCACCCTGAATCAAAAAAGCTCCATCTTTTAAAGGTTGACGCCGGCGACAGTGAACTTACTGACGTTGTTTGCGGCGCTCCAAATGTAAGGGTTGGTATGAAAACCGCATTTGCAAAGGTTGGCGCACAAATTGGTGAAATTACAATTGCACCAAGACCACTTGCAGGATATACATCAAACGGTATGTGCTGTTCCGAAGCAGAAATCGGAATCAGTGACGACCACTCCGGTATTATGGAGATTACCGATGATGTTCCTAACGGCACGGATATTAAGGATATTTACCAGATAGATGACATTATTTTTGAGGTTGACAACAAGTCCCTTACAAACCGTCCTGACCTTTGGGGGCACTATGGCATTGCAAGAGAATTTGCTTCCCTTGCCGGCAGAGAGCTTAAGCCTATTGAGGTTGACGATTTAACCGCTTACAACAATCTTCCCCGGATTGATATGAAGATAGAAGACCCGCTGTGTCAGAGATATTCCTGTTTACAGGTTGAGAACATCAAGAGAAATATCAGCCCTGTAAATATGAGAATAAGACTTTACTACTGCGGTATGAGAGGTATTAACTTCCTTGCTGACCTTACAAACTATTTAATGCTGGAAATGGGTCAGCCTATGCACGCATTTGACTCCCGTAAGGTGGAAAAAATCAGAATTAAGCGTTTTGATACACCGTTCACATTCAAAACACTTGACGGTGTGGACAGAAATATTGACGAAAACACCTTGATGATTTGCAACGACAATACACCTGTTGCCATTGCAGGTATTATGGGTGGTCTTGATTCTGAAATTGTTGATGATACAACAACACTTACACTGGAATCAGCAACCTTTGATCCTGTTTCCATCAGAAAATCAACAGTAAGGCTTGCTCACAGAACTGACGCTTCTATGAGATACGAAAAGTCACTTGATCCTGAAATGACTACTGTTGCAATCGGAAGATTTGTAAATCTTCTTAAAAAGTACGACAGTGATATTAAGGTTGTGTCATCTCTTACTGACGAGTATGCTTTCCGCTACGACACAGTAACACTTGATTTTGACAAAAAATTTGTAGACAGATACACAGGTATTAATATTGACAATGAAACAATTGTTAAAACTCTTACCTCTCTTGGATTTGATGTAAAGCTTGATAATGACAATTTCTCTGTTGTGGTTCCGTCATGGAGAGCAACAAAGGACGTTACCATTAAGGCTGATATCATTGAAGAAATTACAAGAATTTACGGCTACGATAACTTTGACATCAACACAACCCGTTCTCCCCTGTATCCAATAAGAATGGATAAGGTAAAGAGTGATGAAGAAAAGATTAAAGATATGCTTGTAAAGAGATATAACCTTCACGAGCTTCACTCCTATGTCTGGGCATATAATGACGAACAGAAGGAACTTGCAATTCCTGTTGAGGAAAACATTAAGCTTGCAAACGCAACTAACCCTAACATTGAAACAATCAGAAAATCTATTATACCGACACAGCTTTGTCAGGTTAACCTTAATTCTTCCTATGCTGCTGATTTTGGTATTTTTGAAATCGGCAGAGTTGTTGACGGACTGGACGAAAACAACCTTTGTGTTGAGAAAAAGAATCTTGCCATTACGCTGTTCAGCAAATCAAAGGACGTAAAAACACTTTATTTTGACCTTAGGGATATGCTTGCTATAATTACAGATGATTTAAAGCATAAGGAGCTTACCTTTGAAATTACAGAAAAGGCCTTGGCTTATCAGCACCCTGTAAACCTTAACAAGATTATTCTTGAGGGCAAGGAAATTGGCATTATGGGGATTGTTCACCCTGTTGTGGGCAAGAAGATTGACAAGAAAGCAGCTATTGTATTTGCAGAAATTGACATTAATATGTTTGCCTCTGTTGAAAACAGCAGCATTTCCTACAATGAGCCTTCAAAGTTCCCTGCAATGAATTACGATTTGAGTCTGGAGCTTCCACAGAATATGCTGTACAGCACACTGAAAGAATGCTGGAAAAATTCAGGTACAGAAATTCTAAAGGGAACAAGAATTGTTGATACCTACGATACTGAAGATATCCACAGTATGACAATCCGCTTTGAATTTGCTTCAAACGAAAGGACACTTTCTTCAAAGGAAGTTCAGGATATTATGGATGAGGTTATTAACAACCTTAAAAATATCGGTGTAAATCTGAGAGGATAATCTTACCTTGCGTATCTGAAAAATTCAGGACAAAACCACACCTGTCGGCATGCAAGTCGGCAGGTGTTTTCTTTATTAAAATAAAGTTGACATACAGTACAAAGTTGTGTTATTATAGTATGGTAAACAAGGCTAAAATAGGTTTTTGCCTTAACGGAGGTGATTTCATGTTTGATAAGACAATGATTTTTTCACTGAACGGTGACAGAGATCAGGAAATCAAAGATGCAATGACAAAGGTGTATGACGCATTAAAGCAAAAGGGATACAACCCTATTAATCAGCTTGTGGGTTATATTTTATCAGAAGACCCAACATACATCACAACCTACAACAACGCAAGAAATATTATCAGCTCTATTGACAGAGATGAGCTTTTGGAAGCACTTGTGAAGTCTTACCTCAATATTTAATTTTGATTTATGGAATTCGCAAGTGGCAGGTACACTTGCGTATTTTTATGAAAGAAGGTATATTATGGCAGAGAAAAAGGAATTTATGACATATAAGGGCAAGCCGCTGGTTAGATGCGGCAAAGAGCTTTACTATGGCAGTATGGAGGAGCCCTTTGTAATCCACCTTATTATAAAGTCAACTAAAGATGTTAACGGGCTTGATGTTGCTGACAAGGTTGCGATTCAGCTTATGAGCACAGACCCTAACCTTCCGCCAAGAAAGCAACTTGTTAAAAGCAGTGAAAAGAAGGGTCTTTACCTTGCAATGGATATTGCAGAGGCATGGCTTAACAAAGCACTTAAGGAATATGCAAAGAATGCATAACATTTTTGATTGATAAAAAACAGAATTAGCAAAGCCGACAGAAATTTTACTGTCGGCTTTTATAAATTAATTTAATTGTACATATTTTTATAGATTTGTTGATTTTTGAAGAAATCTGTTGTATTATCAATTTAGACAATGATTAATCAAAATGTAATTTTAAATAATGATTAATCAACTGTTATCTTACTATATTAATTAAAGGAGAATTTATTATGAAACAATGTTCAAATTGCGGTAATTTTGTTGAGGATAACGCAAAATTTTGCACCAGCTGCGGTCAAACAATAACTGAACCGGTGTATAACCAGCCACAGCAACCAAATTACACACAGCCGCAACAACCATACTACAATCAACCACAACAGCCAAACTATAATCAACCACAGCAACCGGTATACAATCCACAGCCCACATATTATAATAACAACCAAATGAATCCAAGCACAGGCAAAGCCGTTGCTTCATTAGTACTCGGCATATTAAGCTTTTTCTTATTTGGTATTGTTTTTAGTATTATAGGCTATATT
>JAFLUK010000072.1 GCA_022508865.1 Oscillospiraceae bacterium
GCATTGATGTAATTATTGACCTTGTTATTAACCATTGCTCAAACCAGCACCCTTGGTTCCAGAAGGCACTTGAGGAGGCAGAAAAGGGCAACTTTGACGGCTACGCAAAGTACTTTAACATTGAAAAGGCAGAGGATGTATTTGTAAACGGATACAACCCTGACCCTAACGACAGCAACCTGCTTTATGAGAGTAATTTCAGCGACACAATGCCTGAATGGAACTATGACTACGACGGCACAAGAGCAGAAATGAAGAATATTGCAAAGTTCTGGCTTGACAGGGGCATTGCAGGTTTCAGACTTGATGCCGTTAGATACCTATACTACAATGATTATGTAAACAGTTCCAAGGCGTTAAAGAACTTCTATGAGGACTGCAAGGAAATCAAAGAAGATGTGTATATGGTAGGCGAGGATTGGAGCGGTGACATTGCCGAAATTAAGGGAATGTATGAGTCAGGCATTGACAGTTTGTTCTCATTCTCATTTGCCGATACCTCCGGTAAGTTTATGTCTTGTGTTATTTCCGGCGCTGCATATGATGTTACCGACTCACTTGTAAACTATGAGAGAGCCACCCACGAGATAAACAAGGATGCCATTAACTGCTACTTCCTTACTAACCACGATATGTACAGATGTGCAGACAACCTGACAGAGCTTTATCAGAAGAAGATGGCAGCTGCAGTGTATATGATGACTCCCGGAAACACCTTTACTTACTACGGCGAGGAACTTGGTATGGAAACATACGACGAGGGCAACGACCCTGCAAAGCGTACTGCTATGATTTGGGACAGCGATAATCTGCCTGATGTAACAGCCTGCGGCATTGACTATGTTACCGACTATACAGACGGAGGCGGTGTTAAGCAGCAGCTTGAAAATAAGGATAGCCTGCTGAATTTCTACAAGGAATGTATCAAAATCCGTAACTGTAATCCAGGTATTGCAAGGGGTACTGCAACTGCACTGCCTGACAGCTTTGACGCAGGTGACGGTGTCGACGGCTATTATCTGACATATAAAAATGACAAGTATATGGTTATGCATAACCTTGGCAGCGAGAAGAAAACTGTGGAAATCACAGAGGATTTAATGTCTGACTATACTATTTCCGCAAGGCTTTCAGCCAAGGACGGCGAGATTACAATTGATAACAACAGGCTGACTATGCCTGCATACAGCACAATTGTACTCCATTCTAAAGATTAAACAAAAATATAACGACAAAAATAAAGGCTGTCGCAGTTGCGGCGGCCTTTTTGTTATGTTATAGAAATTTTTGTTTTGAAAAAACGAATTTAAAAATATAAAACAACAAATTATTATTTTTATCCGATTAAATGGAAAATAAACAGAAGGCTCTCGAAAAGGAGAGCCTTTGTATATTATTCTACAAACTAGGTTAAAACAATCAAAAATTGTACATTCACATTATGACAAATCTGTCCTGTATGAGTGAATATAATAAAAATACAATAATTATGCGAAAGCGATTAAACATATGACAGGACGTGTGAAAAATGACCGCAGTTAAAAGATTACTTTTTGCCAGATTAAACGAAATAAGGGAAAGCAGTACAGGAAAAAGCTTTTTGATACAGATAATTTATTTTATTTGCGGTACGGTAATTTCAGGAGGTGCAGTTTTCGGTGAACTGTCCCCATTTGGTGCCGCCTTTATTGCGGCAGTACCCTACAGATATTTGCTTACTTCTGTGATGGGCTCAATTTTCGGATATATTGTCCTTAGTCCCACAGGCAGCTTTAGGTACATAGCAATTGCAGTTGCAATTGGTGCCATAAGATTTATTGCCGACGATATAAAGAGCATTAGCAGAAGTACAATTTTTCCATCTATGGTGGCTTTCCTTCCTGTGTTTGCAACAGGAATTGCCCTTCTTTTTTCTGATACATCGCGGATAAATTCCTTTACCCTTTGTACCATTGAAGCAGTGATTTCAGCCTCGGGGGCATTTTTCCTTGACAAAGCAATTTGCCTTTGTTCATCAAGAAGAAATCTTACCTCCTTCAATCAGCAGGAGCTTTCCTGCATTGTAATGTCGGGCTGCATAATGCTGATGGCATTGGGAGGATTAAGCATAGGAAGATTCTCCTTTGGAAGGGCGCTTGCCGTTGCCGCTATTCTCCTGTGCGCCAAGTACGGCGGAGTAACAGGGGGTGCAATCGGGGGAATATCCACAGGAATTGTATTTTCCCTCAGCTCGCTTTCCTATAGCTTTCTTTGCGGCGGCTTTGGCTTTGGAGGACTGATGGCAGGACTTTTCTCCGTAACAGGAAAAATCGGAACTGCAGCGGCATTTTTGATGTCAGCCGTAATAATGTCATTTACTTCAGGAAATAAAGAAATTGTAATAGCCACATTTATCGAGGCTCTTTTCGGAGCAGGTCTGTTTATGATGATACCAAAAAGCGTTGGAAATACAGTCAGTGCGCTTTTTAGTCCTACAGATGATGTCCATAGCGGTCTTGCCCTTAAAGAAAATGTAATAATGCGGCTGAATTTCACCTCAAAGGCACTAAAGGACGTTTCTTCCTGTGTGACCAGAGTTTCAAAGAAAATGAACAGCTTGTGTGTTGATTCTTTTGGCGGTGTTTATGACAACGCAAGAGAAAGTGTTTGCAGCAATTGCGGAATGAGAGTTTTTTGTTGGGAACGTGAAAAGGGCGTTACAGAGGACGACTTTAACCGACTTACAGATACCCTCAAAAATAACACCTGCATTTCTCCGGAAGATATTGACAGTCTGTTTGTAAAGAAGTGCTGCAGAAAAAAGGAAATTGCAAATGCTGTTACAAAATACTATCAATCCTATCTTATGAGTATGGAGAGCACAAGAAGAATAAGCGCAATCAGAAACGGTCTTGCAGGAGAATTTGGAGGGCTTTCGGAAATTCTCTCGGATATGGCGCAGGAATTCTCTGCAACTGATGTTTGCGATTTGGAAAGCAGCGAAAGGATTTCTCACGCTCTTAGACAGAACGGACTGCTCCCTATTCTTTGTAATTGCAGAATTGCAGAAAGCCAGATGATTGTAGAGATAGAACTGTCACTTAGGAGCAAGGGCTCTATTAAAAAAACTACTTTAAGAAAAGAAATAGAAAAGTGCTGCGGCAGAAGGTTCCTTGAGCCTGTTACCACCATTGCACAGGACAGAGTAAGGGTGGTGCTTAACGAAAGACCATTGTATGAAACAGAGATTGGAACATATCAGCACATTGCCGACAACGGCAGACTTTGCGGCGACAGTACAACATATTTTAATGACGATAAAGGTAATATGGTGGCTCTTATCAGCGACGGTATGGGCACAGGCGGCAGAGCGGCGGTGGACTCTATGATGGCAACTAACCTTATGGAAAAGTTGATAAAGTCAGGGTTGTCCTTTGACTGCGCCCTTAGCCTTACAAACTCTGCGCTTATGGTAAAAAGTCAGGAGGAAAGCCTTGCAACCATAGATATAACAGTGTTCAATCTGTTTACAGGCAAAGCCAGGCTGCTAAAGGCAGGAGCACCATATACATACATTAAAAAGAGAGGCAGAGTCTACAGAAAAGAAATTCCATCTATACCTGCCGGCATTCTTAATGAGGTAAAATTTACCGAAGAGGAAACAACTCTTTCGGGAGAGGATATGGTGCTAATGCTTAGCGATGGTGCAATTATGGGGGACGACAAGTGGCTGTTGAGCTTGATAAAATCCTGGAACAAGGGAAGTTGTCAGGAGTTGGCAGAGGCTGTTGTTGAAGAAGCAATGCGGCAAAATCAAGACCTTAAGGACGACGACATTACCGTTATGGCTATCAGACTTAAGGATAATTATTGATTAGTTCACCAAATAATTCTTGGTGCTCTTTTGCTTGCAAATTTCCCGCCTGATTCACAAAATAATTTCCGGCTGAATAAAAAAATCCGCTATGCAAAGGCATAGCGGATAATACATAATTTCCATCAAAATCTTACAGCTTTTCTTTAATAAGACGATAAATATTTTTACTGCTGTATTCCTTTTTAAAGGTGCGTAGATTGTTGCGCATTGTTTGCAGTGCCACATCATCATCTAAAAGTTTGTTCAGCATATTAACGCCTTCTCTGCCTTCCTTCATCACAACGGCAAGGCTGTGTTTTTCCAGATATTCGGCATTGTCCTTTTCCTGTCCGTCATAGGAACGGAAAATAGCCATGGGCAGTTCCTTTGCAATGGATTCGGACACTGTAAGCCCTCCGGGTTTTGTAACAATAATATCTGCGGCGCTCATATAGTTTTCAATATCATTAACAAAGTAGCACAGTTTTGTAGGAATTTTTATTTTAATATTATTGCCCTTTTTGTCGCGGATATATCCGTTTTTAACAGCGGTCTGGAAACCGTTAAACAGCTTTTCGTTCCTTCCTGTTACAACCACGAGTTGATAGTCAGAGGGATACTTGTTAAGGTTTGTAAAAATCTCTGTAATGTTTGTAACACCAAAGGAGCCTGCCATCATCAGCACAGTTTTTTTATAGGGATTAAGTCCCAGCTTTTCCCGCATTTCACAGGAATTCTCTTTTTTGTAAAAGCAGTCGTATATCGGAATGCCGTAGGGATAAACTATTGAACCGTTAATGCGGTATTTTTCCCTTAACTCTTTAACCATATCGTCGCTGGCAACAATGTAGGCATCTACATTGCTGTTTATGTAAGCAGAGTGGGAGGCAAAGTCGGTGATGATATTCAGCATTAGGGTATTTATCTTACCCTTTTTCTTCAGAGCGGCAACCATATCGCTGCAAAAGGCGTGACAGCAGATTACACAGTCGGGCTGACACTCCTGAAATAATTTGAATAATCTTCTTGAATAAAAGGAAGCTATACCATGGACAGCCTTGTCAAGAAAAGATACCTTATCTGCAGAGTTGTAAATCTTGCCGTACAGCTTTGGTGTTTTTGTGGCAAACAGCAAATACAGCTTTGATACTACAAAGTGAAGAAAACGAGAAGAATACATAAGCGCATCTTCAATTACCACTTCATTTCCCTTATCCTGTTCTATTGTATTCTTCAGAGCAAGGCTTGCTCTGTGATGTCCGCCCCCGGTATCGGTAAGCAAAATTAACACTTTCATAAAATTCACCACTTCTATTTCTCTTATTATATCCGATTAATCATTATTTTTCAACAAATCTACAATAATGATACATCTTTTGCGAGAAGAATTTTGTCTGTATATGTAACTTTGATAAAAAGGGAAAATGTTTTGGCGGAAAGTTTGGTATAAATTAGTCTAAAGGTTACAGACTTGTTACTTTATTTTTATTTTTTATTGTAGTATCATTATAATTAAACCCCTATCCCTATAAACTGTACCTTGTGAAAGGAGTAGATAAAATGAGCAGAGATTTACACGATTTGAATTACCTTGCGGATTTGGAAGATCCACAGGGTGAAAACTTTGTGCCTGCTGACTACAATACACAGGATATGAGAAATATAAACGAAAAGGTAAACCGTATACTCTACGGCGACAACAGTTCTTTTAATAAAACAACAGCCCGTGATAGTCAGGTTGATATTAATTCTGCAAATCAAAGCAAAAATGAGCTTAACTCCTTTTCAAATCAGCAAAAGAGAGAGCAGTTTAAAATGGAGGCTGAAGACTATTTACATCCAAGCTACAATAAGATGAATAAAAATGATACAAAGGATACAAAAAATAAAAAGAATAAAGGCAACAGCAATAAAAAAGATGGAGCCAAAACTACAAGAAAAAAGGCAATTGTTGCTTCTGTAGTGGCGGTATCGGTGCTTTTATGTGTAACACTTGGTTTGGTTATTCAGGCAGTGGTAATGCCAAACAACAGCATTCTTGCCAAGCTGGGTATTATCAGCAACGAAACTGCTCCTGTTATAATTTTAAACGGTGACGGTGAATTTGTATTTGCTGATGACTGCAAGGTTTCAGGTTTAAGCATTGGCGGTATGACTGTGTCCGAAGCAAAAAAGGCTCTCCAACCAAAGGAGCTTGCTGCCCGTCCTGATATGAATATCACAGTTACAGTTGATGATGACACCAACGTTTTTACCCAAAATAATTTTACTTTTACATATAACACAGATGAGATTTTGGCAAAGGAAAAGGAGTTTTCTGAAAAGTTGTCACAGGGTGTAACCTACCCAACACAGGAGGATGAAAAGGGCAATACTTACATTCCACAAGCAAATTTTGAAATTAAGGCAACCCTTAACGATACTTCTGTAGATAAGCTGGTTAAAAAGCTTGGCAAAAAGTATGACGTTAAAGCAGAAAACGCAAGAGTAGTTTCATTTAATCCAGATGCAAAAAATATGTTTGAATATCAAGAGGGCGTAGACGGCAAAGAGCTTGACGAAGCATCAATAAAGGAAAAGCTCAACAGCATTATTCAGACAGGCAAAAGCACAGGAAATTACACAGGAGAAATTGTAGAAAACACAGTTATCTCCAAGCCCAAGGCTGATATTGCATTTCTTAAGAAAAACATTGTCCTTCTTGCAAAGTGGGAGACATATTCCACAAATAATGCAAACGGCAACAAGAATATGACAGTATCCCTCAAGGCTTGCGACGGCAGTGTTATTGAGCCTGGTGAACAGTGGTCATTTAATGATTGCACAGGTGACAGCAACGACCCTGCAAACGGCTATGCCGAGGCGGGTGTTATTATAAACGGCAGCTACACCAACGGCTACGGCGGCGGTATTTGCCAGTCCAGCACAACAATTTACAATGCTGCGGTAAGAAGTAATTTAGGTATTTTGGAAAGACATCCACACACCTTCCCTTCAAGCTATGCCTACAGCGGATTTGACGCCGCTATCGACTATGGCAACCTTGACCTTAAATTACAAAATAATTCCGAATATCAGGTGTTTTTATCCTGCTATATGAGCGGCTCAACGCTGTATGCATCTTTTTATGGTGTTAAGGATGATTCCTACGATACAATTGATACCTACAGCGAGAATTACAATATTACATCATCAAGCTATCGTTCGCGCTCCTATAGAATTTATCTTAATAAAAAGGGTAAGGAAATTGACCGTGAGGAGCTTCCTTCATCATACTACAGTTTGCAGGGGGGACACTCTGTTCAGGCAGCCGACAGCGGCAACGGCAATTATAGCAGCGGCGGCAGACCAACAGGCGGCGACAGAAATGTTAACAGTGTAACATCAAGCAGTACTTCTTCATCACGAGTAAGCTCGCAACGTCCTTCTTCATCTTCTTCAAGAGTAACTCAAACTACCACTGTACCAAAGACAACATCGTCAAGGTCAGTGTCCTCGAAGCCACAGCCAACTACTAAAAAACCCGTAAACACAAAGCCCACATCTTCTGCAAGCAGTAAGCCTGCTTCATCAGCAAGCAGTGTTCCGTCGGAAGATTCTGAAAGCAGTGAAACACCTGAAATCGAATAATAATATTTTAGGACTGCCTTTTGGCAGTCCTTAGCGTGTAGAAAATCCTTTTTCTACACGCCGGAGGCTGCTGAAAAAGGAAGGCATATTTTTTCAAAGGCTGCCGACAGACGT
>JAFLUK010000073.1 GCA_022508865.1 Oscillospiraceae bacterium
AGAACAGGAGTTTCTATCTCTACAAAGCCCTTGCTATCCATAATATTACGAATTGTGGAAACAATTTTGCTCCTTTTGATAAAGGTTTCCTTAACCTCGGGATTCATAATAAGGTCAACCTCACGCTGACGATATCTCAAATCCACATCCTTCAGACCGTGGTATTTTTCGGGCAGTGGAAGAAGTGACTTGGAAAGGAGCTTTACATCTGTTGCGTGAACAGACACCTCACCCATTTGTGTTTTGAACACAAAGCCTGTGCACTCCATAATATCGCCGATATCCCACTTTTTAAGACCTTTATATGTTTCTTCTCCCAAGTCGTCAAATTTTGCAAAAATCTGCATTTTGCCGCTTCGGTCATGAATATCCATAAACATAACCTTGCCCTTGCCTCGCTTGGACATAATACGTCCTGCAATGCAGACAGTTTTGCCCTCAAGGGTATCAAAGTTATCTGTAATATCTTTGTTAAGTGTATCTCTTGCAGAGGTATTCACCATAAAGGGGTCGTTTCCTGCTCCCTGCAACTCTGCCAGCTTATCACGGCGAACCTGTAATAAATCTCCGCCGTTATTCTTGTTCTTGTTCTGTTCACCCATTTTGTTTTTCCTTTCTAAAAGAAAGAGCGGTGTTTACCACTCTGTCCTTTAAATCTTATTACTTTGATATTTCAAGCACCTTGTATGCAACCAAACCGCCGGGAGTTTCAATCTCTGCCACATCGTCAACAACCTTGCCCACAAGGCCAAGACCGATAGGGCTTTCGTCGGAAATTTTCATTTCCTTTGGATTGCTTTCGTTAGAGCCAACAATTCTTATTGTAAGTTCCTGATCTGTTGCAATATTTTTGATTCTTACTTTACTTCCAACGTGAACTCTGTCGTTGCTGATTTCGTTCTCGTCAATAAGTACAGCGTTTTTCAGAGTTGCTTCAATATCGGCAATTCTTGCTTCAAGAATAGCCTGTTCATTTTTTGCGTCATCATATTCGGAGTTTTCGGAAAGGTCGCCGTATGAACGTGCAACCTTGATTTTCTCTGCAATTTCACTTCTTTTTTCGCCTTTAAGGACTTCAAGTTCAGCCTCCAGCTTTTTGAGGCCTTCTTCTGTAAGCATAATGGGTTTTGCCACAATAAACACATCCTTTGTTTTAGTTATTAAATTCTGTAAAACATATACTATATCATTATATCATTATTAAAGTTTATGTCAAGTTTATTGGGTTAATCTGTCAAGATATTTTGCCATACTTTTAACAGTACAGGTAGAATTTTCGTTATAAGCCACCTTTGGTATAAGATTTGAAAGATTATACTGCCTGCCTATTGAGTAAAGAGCAGATAAAAAGTAGTCCTCGTCAATACAATCGGGAATAAGGTGTTTATACTCATTTGGCGCTTCTGTTCTGTATTTATAGTAGCACTGTGCGGAAATATCAATGCAGGGTCTTTCGCCGGTAAGCACAAGGGCTTTTTTCCTGAAACTTGTGATTTTTCTTATTCTTGATGGTGCAATTACAAAATCTGCGTCGTTCATTCTTTCAATTCTGCTTGTAATCACCAAACTTACTCCAAGCTCATTCATCATTTTTTCCGAAAGGTTAAGGTACTTTCCCTTTTCCCTTGTTATAATAATAAAGTTGTCGGACAGCTGACACAATCTTTCTGCAAAGAGTCTTCTCTCTCCGTCAAAATCGAAAAATGCAATTTTAATTTTTTGAGGATTTTCCATCTCTTTTAGAATTGCCAGAGCAAAATTTTCTGTCATTGCTTTATAAAAAACAGTGCTGTCAAACCTGCATAAGCCTGAATTTTTTGGGAATACAACCTCACTGCTGCACACAAGACTTTTGCTGTCGTATCCTGCTCTTGCAAAAACGGCCTGCCAATTAACCTGTTTTTTTCTGCTTATGTAGCGGAGATTTCGCACTACAAGTCTTTTTTCCTCCTTATATTCCTCGGTAAGTTTATCACGGAGCAAAAAGGGCAAAAATCTTGCTGCTCCACGTGGCTCTCTTTTTTCTATTGTAAATACTGTAAACATAAAATCCCCCCTACACAATCTATGCAGGGAGGAAGATTTATATTTATTTAAGCAAAGATTTTTTAATCAGCACATAGGAGCCGTCGGAAATTTTAAACGCCTTGTAATCCTTGCTGTATTTGTCGGGATTATATTCAGCCTCCGACACATAGAGCACATTTTCTTTATCCGTACCAATAGTATAAGCAGAGGAAAGGGAATCTTTCAACTTTTCCTCGTCAATTGTTCCGCTGTAGTTTTCACGAACAATAGAGTCAATCTCATACAGCTTTGTAAACATAGCCTGCTTTTCCGATAAATCAGTTACCTTGCTGTTAAAGGTTTTCATGGCATAAATGTAGGCAACGGAAAATGCAATAGCGGCACAAACTGCCGCTATTGTAATGGTAATTCCCAAGGGCACGCCTGCCTTGTGATTTTTTCTGTTTTTTCTTCTCCTTGAGTGCCTTTTTGTATCTGCTGTGTTATTTATTCTGTCACTCATAAGACACCTTTAAAATCCCTTGTTATCCTCTATAATCTTTATTATTTTCCTTAATATTCTGACATTGGGTCGTATTTAGCCCCATTGTAACGGCACTCAAAGTGGAGGTGAGGACCTGATGACCAACCTGTTGAACCCACATAGCCGATAACCTGACCCTTTGCAACAGACTGTCCTGTACTTACTACAGACTTGGTAAGGTGGCCGTATATAGTACACTTGCCGTTGCCGTGGTCAATCCACACATAGTTGCCGTATCCGCCGCCGCAGCCGCAAGAGCCTGACTTTGACCAGTTGTGTGTACAGGAATTGTTAGAAACAACAACAGTACCGCTGTCTGCTGCAACTACTGTTGCACCCATAATACCTGCGCTGGAAATATCAATGGCGCCGTGTCCGTAAGAGCCCCTGTCCTCGCCATAGGTTGAAGACAATGCGGTAAAGCCCGGTACAGGCCAGCAATATCCGTTGCCCGAAGGAACAACCACTGTTGTGCCGCCGCCGTTATTTGAATTCTGTTGCTGTTGAGCCGCCTGACGTCTTGCCAATTCCTCATAGTACTTTGTAATCTGGTCGTCAATACCGTTGAGGGCGCCTTTATTCTTTCTGATAGCAGCTTCCTGTGCTTTATTTCTTGTATAGAGCTTTTCCAGCACCTCTGTATTTTCATCAATCAGTATCTGAATTTCGTCCCTCTTGTTCTGGAGAACAGCCTTTTCTTTAACCTGCTTTTTCTTATCGGACTGGAGCGCTTTTTTCTCTGCCTTTACAGTAACCATATCGCTCTCAATGCCCTTAATCAGCTTTTCGTCAAAGTTGCTCACATTTCTCACAAGCTCAACCTTATCAAGAAAATCACTGAAATCCTTTGCACCGAGGATAACTTCCAAAGAGCTTACGTCCCCTGACATATAGATTGTCTTGATTCTGGAACGCAAGGTGTTCATTCTTTTTTCAATTGCCTTGTTAAGCTTATTTATCTTTTTTGTTTTAGCGTCAATCTGTGTGTTCAGAGTGTCTATCTTTTCCTGACTTGTAATGATTTGCTCATTAACAGTGTCTATCTTGCCTGTAAGCGCAAGTTGATATTCCTTTTGCTTTTGAATTTCCTTGGCTGTTTTGTCAAGGCTTTTCTGATATTTTTCATTCTGTTTTTCAAGTTCAGCCTGTTTTTGCTCCAATTCAGAGATAGAGTCGGTTGCAGAAACAACACCCATTTCATTGATGTTTGTTCCAAAGGCAAACCATACACCCATTGCAATTACAGCCGAAAGAAAAACTGAAATTATTTTCTTTTTCATAAAGTGCAACTCCTTTCAGAATTACTGCATATATCTTTCTATGTATTTATATGCCAAATTATGCTGTGGTTATTTACCAGCCAAGTATAATTGAGCCTTCTTTTTTCAGATATTTTCCGATACTGATAAGACCGCCCAGCATACCGACAGCCATACCTGCAACTATAAATGCCAGCGCAAAGGGCAATAAAATGGTATTGAAGTCAATTGCCTTAAAGGGCACCACATACTGCATTGCCTCTACTACCACATCGTATACCAACATCAGTCCGAACAGTGAAATCACACCCGAGATTACACCGATAAACATACCCTCAATAAGAAATGGTATTCTGACAAACATATTGGTTGCGCCCACGGATTTCATAATGCTGATTTCAAATCTTCTGGCATACATTGTCATTCTGATTGTATTTGAGATAATAAACAGTGAAATAATCACAAGTGCCAAAACAATGCCCATGGACAAAATCTGTACCATTTTGTTAAGGCTTGTCAGCTTGTCTGCAACATCTGTTTGTGAAGAAACTGTTGCAACACCCTCAATGGCAGAAATTGATTTTACTGTTTCGTCATATTTTGCCAAATCACCTACAGTTACCTTGTATGCGTCAGGCAAAGGGTTGTCGTTTTCCATTTCGGCAAAAACCTTATCTCCAAGAACATCTTTGTAGTCCTTGATTGCATCTTCCTTTGCAAAGAAGGAAACTTCTGTTACATTTTTCAGGTCTTTTATTTTTTCTCCAACCTGTGTCACAAGCTCATCAGAGGCATTGTCCTCCATATATACAGTGGTGACGTTGCTGTCCCCTACCTTGTCAACAACAGACTCTACATTCATAGAAACCATTACAGCCGCACCTGTCAGCACCAGACAGGATACAAGCACACCAATCGAGGCAAGGCTCATCATTCTGTTAGCCCAAATGCTTCGCAGTCCCTCTTTCACTAAATAACCAATACTACTGATTTTCATATTTCCTTTTCCTCTGTACTATATCCAATTTCCCAATACAAAAAATTATTTTAGTGAGTCAATAACCGAGTCAACATCGGCGTCGCTCTTTCTTTTTTCCTGTTCTTCCTCCATCATTTCCCGGAGTTTTGCTGAATCAAGTCTGACGGTGTTAATAAGTTCTTCCTTGTCGTCAGATTCAATTTCCTGCAACAATTTTTCAATTTTTTCCTGTCTTTGCTCTGCCTCTGACCTTGGGGCGTCTTCCTCATTCTCATCGCTGTCAGCCGTTGTGTCGGTTACAAGCTCCTGTACATCGTCAGGGGTAACCTGGTCAAGCTTCAGCAGTGGGCTAAGCTCATCGTCAGGTATAGTCTGGTCATAGGAGGATATAAGCTCAATCTCTTCGGCAGGCTTGTCCTCAAATTTTGTATCGTGGACAATTTTGCCCTTGTGAATTTCAATCACACGCTTGCCAAACTCCTTAACAAGCTCATGCTCATGGGTAACAATAAGAATTGTTGTACCCTGCTTGTTAATCTCCGACAGCAAATCAATAATTTCGTGTGACATCTCGGGGTCAACATTACCTGTTGGCTCGTCGGCTATGATAATCTCGGGATTATTAACAAGAGCTCTGGCAAGGGCAACTCTCTGCTGCTCGCCGCCCGAAAGCTGGCTTGGCTTGCTTTTTATTTTACTGCCCAATCCAACCAGCTTCAGAATGTAGGGCACTCTTGTTTTGATTGTTTTGTTGGAGGCTCCTACGCATCTCATTGCAAAGGCAACATTGTCGTAGACCGTCATTTTTTCAATCAAGCGGAAATCCTGAAAAACAATACCCATTTTTCTTCGGAGATAAGGGATTTTTTTCCTTTTCAGCTTGCTCATTCTTATTCCGTCAACGTTAATTTCTCCCTCCGAAAGGTGCTCTTCCCCCATAATTAACTTAAGAAAGGTACTTTTGCCGGCACCTGATGAGCCAACTATGAACACAAATTCTCCGTTTTGCACCTTTAGGCTGATATTATTCAATGCGTGAGTACCCGAGGGATAATCCTTTGATACATTTCTAAATTCTATCATTAAACATTATTCTCCTGTTTGGTAATTTATGGATAATTAGCTAATCAAACAACAACTCGCTCTGCACATAAACAGACAGAGCGAGCCTATTATAATTTAGTATTTTGTAGGGTTAGCTGTGAGATATTTTTTAACCATAAGAGCAACCTTAAATACGATTGCGTCCTCAAATTCTCTCAAGTCAAGTCCTGTCAGCTTCTTGATTTTTTCAAGTCTGTAAACAAGAGTATTTCTGTGTACAAACAACTTTCTTGATGTTTCGCTGACATTCAGGTTATTTTCAAAGAATTTCTGAATTGTAAATAATGTTTCCTGATCAAGACTATCAATAGAACCTCTTTTGAACACCTCTTTAAGGAACATTTCACAAAGAGTGGTAGGAAGCTGATACACAAGACGGGCAATGCCAAGATTATCATAGCTTACGATAGTACGCTCTGTGTCAAACACCTTACCAACCTCAAGGGCAACCTGTGCCTCCTTGAAGGAATGTGCAAGGTCCTTAATGCCCATAACAATTGTACCGATACCGATATTGCAGTGTGTGTAGAATTCAGAGGAAAGAGTGTCGGCAATTGAGCCGGCAAGCTTTTCCAAATCCTTGTCCTCAATGCCGGGTTTCAGTGCCTTAACAAGGGCAATTTCAGTTTCGTTAATATTTATTATAAAGTCTTTTGATTTATCAGGGAAAAGATTTTGCAAAACATCAAAGGTAGAAATTTCTGTCTTTGAGCTGATTCTAATAAGCATAACAACTCTGGGAACATCAGAATTAAAGTGAAGTTCCCTGGCCTTGAGGTAAATATCACCGGGAAGAATGTTGTCCAGAATAACACTTTTGATAAAGTTGCTTCTGTCGTATTTTTCATCATAATACTGTTTGATAGAGTTCAGGGAAACCGCAAGCAGTCCTGCGTATCTCTGTGCAATCTCATCAGCACCCGAAACAAAAACCGCATATTCCGGTCTTTGGTTAGTACCAAAGGAGCAATAGGTGTAACCATTGATAATATACGGTGTTGTAGACGAAAGTGTTTCTGCATTGATATTTTCGTTAACCTCACCAATTCTTCCCAATTCGGAGCAAGCAATTACAACAGATGTTTCGTCAACAATACCTATGGTTCTATCTATAGAGTCTCTCATCTGATGGATTACTCCCTGAAAGAGTCTGTTTGACATTATTTATTTCCTCCCTGAATCCAATTCTGTTTAGTTATATTGTAATAAGTAATCCTGAATCACTTATATTTAAATATGTATCATATACATTTTACACAAAAACCCGCAAAAAAGCAACCTTTATTTTAAAATTGTTATAGGTAAATATTATAATTCACCTAAAAAAGCTAAAATTTTTATTATTCTTTATCATTTTTTTTAATAAAAAGTAATAAAACAGCAAATTAACAGCAAAAACCGTCTGAATTTTCAGACGGACGGCGTGCAGAAAAATCTTTTTTCTGCACGCCGGAGACTGTTGAAAAAGGAAGGCATATTTTTTCAAAGGCTGCCGACAGACGTACAAAGGTACTTCGAGGCTGCCTTTGGAAAAAAGCAAATATCCCGCAT
>JAFLUK010000074.1 GCA_022508865.1 Oscillospiraceae bacterium
AATCACCCCTTATATGGAACTCTTTTTTGAACTCGTCAACAAGTGTGTCCCAAACCCGATTTCCTCTGAAGTTTTTATCTACGAGTACAACATAGGGCAATTCGTCCTTGATATGTTCTTTCTCAAATTTCTGAAAGTTTTCTAAGCGTTTAAGTTTTTCTGACATCATATTATTTACCGTTCATTTCTTAATACTCGAAGCTTCCGCCCCGGCATTAAAATCATAGCATAAAACCTACTACCAATAGTTTTTGCAGAGATTAACACTGGCGGAACAAAAAACCGGAGAGAAGGAACAACGTCCCTCTCTCCAGGTCGTGAAATATCGAATCTGCCGTGGTGTAGTGGCATCGGGTTTGTGTTGGTCTTTTGTTGGTACAATCAAGGTGAAATCGTCAAGAAATCCTTATATTTCAAGGGTTTTCGCCACATCCTTACTTCCTGCCGTGGCATACAAACATTATCCTTTTCATTCGTTGCTCCTCCAAATAGATAAATAAATGTTTATTTCTTAATAAGAATTATTTTGTTGTTTTTCTTTTCGATTTTGTATTTTCTCAAGCTGAATGCAAGGGGAACAGAGATTTTTTGACTTGCCTTTATTGTAAAAATCAATGTAAGAGAAAAAATCACTACACATAAAGCTACTATACCAACAGCCATAAGGGCATAAATATATGTAATCAACCATATGGCAATTGATATTGCAGCAACCGCCCCTGCAACACAGCAAAGTACAACACCCAAAAATATTATATTGCTGACAAGACCTGCTTTCAGCACCATATGATTTATATCACCGTAAATTTCAATTTCTTTTTCCTTATCTTTTATTACCTTTTTCAGGTTGTCAATGTTATTTACCTTCATAAAATCACCTATGACATTTTAACATAAAAGCTCTGCTTTGCACAGCCCCATATTATTTGTCTATATGTACAAAATATTTATTCTTTTTAAAGCGATTGTTAACAAATTGTTTAAAAACTTCTATTGTATCTGTTATTGTAAAGTAGTATAATTAATTTGGAAATATATATTGGGAGGATTTTATATGTGTAAAAGGACACTTTCGGTAATACTTACCGTTATAATGATTTTGTCTTCGGCATTTGCTGTTTGCTACACAGCTGTTGCAGAAACAGACAACAGGGCATTAAAACCTGTGGGTAACGAAAACTCGGGATTCCAAGCAGGTGATACTGTATATTTTGATTGCTCTGCTTGCGGCGAAAACTGGACAAGCGCAAATGCAATTGAGTATGTAAATCTTACAGAGTATACCCGTGCAGACAATGGCGGCAGTGTTATTATCGCAGAACGTGACACTGCAAGATATAACCCTATTAATGTTACTGAAGATTTGGGCAACTACTGCTTCAGCTACACCTTCACAGAAGAAACAGCAGGGGCAAACTGTCTCCGCTTCTGGCGAGGCAGTGAAGAAAAAATGTGGAACAATTCCCCTGTTCTTACATATGAGAACTTTGCAAACGGCAACAACTGTATTTACGCAACTGACCTTGAGGGCAACGGCAGCATTGGAGTATACGGCGCAGAGCCTGCACCGCCTGTAGATGAACTGAAGTTTGACTATGCAAAGAAAAATCGGCTTTATGCTCACGGTATCCTTGGTAATGATGAGGATACATCAGCTTGGCAGGCAATGCAGAATGTTGGCGGCACTTACTATTTCTTCCTGCCTTCATCAGCAGATAAAAATAGTGTTGAGATTTATAACACCTTTAGTACAGATGTAAAAATAGACAGTGTAGTTATTCCTGCATACGGTACAACAATAGTGGCTTACGACAACAGCAAGGTTTATACCTGTACTGCAAGCACAGGGTCATTTAAACTTAAGGTTATGAACAGCGGTGCAGAGTGCGCAGTGTATGTAAACAACGGCGACAGCTTTGACGGTATGGATATGCTTACATATTTAAGCCAGAACAAGGAGCTTTCTGCCTCTGCAACAGGTGCGGTTATAGACAGCAAAGGCAATTACCAAAGCACTCCTATCAAGAAGATAAAGGGAAGAGGCAATACCTCTTGGAGTAAGGCAAAGAAGTCCTTTAACATTACATACAACAGCGCAGTTGCCATTGACGGTATGAACACCACCAAGAAGTACAGTATCTGCGCTAACTATCAGGACGATACATTGTCAAGAAACAGGATTTTATACGATTTAGCCGATGAGGTTGGTATTCCTTACAGCCCAAACAGCAGATATGCAGATTTTTATATGAACGGTCTTTATATGGGCTCATATCAGATGTGCCAAAAGATAGAGGTTGGTAAAAACCAGCTTATCAGCGACATCAGCGGTGAAGAATATAAGGCAAAAGACGGCTCTTTTGTACAGGATTTCCCATTTGTTCTCAAGGTTGACAGCGGCATAGATCTGGGCGACTTTACATTCACTGCAGCAAACAACAACATTATTATGGTTGCTCCCGAGCTTGAAGAAAAGGACAACTACTATAATGAGGTTAAGACATACGTTACTGATAAATTTACAGAAATGTTCAATGCGGTTAAGAACAATTCTTCTAACCTTGCAGACCTTATAGATATGGACTCCTGCGCAAAAATGGTGCTCCTTAATGAATTTTGCAAAAACTGGGATGTTGGCGTAAGCTCATTCTACTTTGCATATAAGCAGGACGAAAACGGAAATTACAAATTCTATGCTTGTCCTCCTTGGGATTATGATAACTCACTGGGCAACGCAAAAGGCGTATCCTATGACCTTAACAATATGGGTGTTAAAGACTATGAAGAGCCCACAGGTTTGTTCACAACATATAAGGGTGGAAGAAAGTCTACAAACAATATTGCTTCTCTTATGTACAGAAACACAATGCTCTATAAGAGAATTGCACAGGTTTGGTACGAAAGCTTTGTTCCTGCAATTGAAAATAAATTTAAGCAAACCGGTGTGAACACAGGCAAGTTCTATTCCGCAGATGTTTACTACGATTTAGTTAAAGATTCTGCAAATATGAACTATACATGCGGTTGGGAGCTTAATCCTGAACCATCATGGCTTTGCGACCACAGCGCTCTTAAGACCTGTACCTTTGATTACGCCACAAAAACATTTACCCAAAATACAACAGAAACAACCTACAATGCAAATACATTCAAGGGTGTGTGGGATTACTGCTATGATTGGGCAACAAGCAGAGCGGCATATCTTTCCGATTTGTTTGTTGAGTGCTATATTGACCCCGACCCAACAAGACCGTCAGAGTCTGAAACAACTGCAACTTCACCCCAGCCAACAACAGAGTCTACACCTGAGCAAACAACACAGTCTGCACCTGAGTCTACAACACAATCCACAACACAATCAACGACACAGGGAACAACAGAGGAAACAAAACCTGCTCCAAAGACAACTGTTAAACTTGCAAAAACAAAGCAAGTTATCTATGTAAAGGGCAAAGCAACAATTAAGGCAACTGTTAAAAACGGCAAAGGTAAAACAACCTATAAATCCTCCAATATAAAGGTGGCAAAGGTTAACTCCAAGGGTGTTGTAACAGGTGTTAAGGCAGGCAAAGCTAAAATCACCGTAACAAATAACGGAGTAAAGAAAATATTAAACGTAACAGTTAAAAAGCCTGTTGTTAAACCTTTGAGAAAAACTATCAAAAAGGGTAAATCCTTTAAAATCAGAATTACAGGTAAGGCAGGAAAAACTGTATTTACATCAAGTAACAAAAAGGTTGCCACAGTAAATAACAAGGGTAAGGTTGTAGCAAAGAAAAAGGGTAATGCTATAATCAAAATCAAAACAAACGGACTTAAATTCAAATGTGTGGTTAATGTTAAATAAAACCTAATAGATTACAAAATTCCACGGGGCTGCCGCAAATGCGGTAGCCTCTGTGTTCTTTTGTGAATCCCTCTTTTTGTACATTCCCATATTTATTGAAAAGTCCCCATACAACAAAGTTGACTAACTGCCTGTTTTCCTTTATAATGTAATTTGAAGTTTTATTATATATTGTATATTACGAGGAAAATAATGGTATCTAAAGATAATTTCAGACAGGTTGTTCCCTATGTACCGGGTGAACAGCCAAAGGAAAACGACGTAATCAAGCTGAATACAAACGAAAATCCTTATCCCCCTTCACAGGGAGTTATGGAGACCTTGTCCCATATTGACAATGCTTCCTTCAGAAAATATCCCGACCCCGATGTTTCTGACTTGGTGTCTGAAATTGCAGATTATCACAATGTGAATAAGGAAAAGGTCTTTGTGGGCGTTGGGTCAGACGATGTGCTGGCTATGTGCTTTCTTACGTTTTTTAACAGTGGACGGCAGGTGCTTTTCCCTGATATTACATATGCTTTTTACAAGGTTTGGGCAGATTTGTTCAAGATAAATTACAGAGAAGTCCCCCTTGATGAAGATTTTAATATTGTGCCAAGTGATTATTTGGCAGAAAACGGCGGTATAGTTTTTCCAAATCCAAATGCTCCCACAGGGCTTGTTATGCCTCTTGACAGAGTGGAGGAGATTATCAGCAACAATCCCAATAATGTGGTAATTGTTGATGAGGCGTATATTGATTTTGGCGGAGAAAGCGCTTTGTCCCTTGTTGACAGGTACAGTAACCTGATTGTTACAAGAACATTCTCAAAATCCCGCTCAATGGCAGGTATGAGAATCGGCTACTGTATGGGCAACGAAAAACTTATCAGCGTTCTTAATTCTGTAAAGTTCAGCTACAATTCCTACACTATGTCTGAAGTTGCAATCAAAACAGGTGTTGCCTCTGTTAAGGATGACAGCTACTTCCAAAGAATAGTAGGAAAAATAACAGAAACAAGGGAAAAAACAAAAGAAGCTCTGACTGATTTGGGATTTACTTTTCCCGATAGCAGTGCAAACTTTATCTTTGCAAAGCATAACAGAATTGACGCAGAGCAATTGTTTAATGCTCTGAAAGAAAATAAAATTTTTGTCAGACATTTTGATTTACCAAGAATTAAAGACTATTTAAGAATTACAATAGGTACAGAAAATGAGATGAAAGCCCTTTTGGATTTTCTGAAAAAATATATTGAGAATAATTGATTTTAAGAGGTAAGCAATGAGAATAGTAAATTTAACCAAGGACTCCCAAAAGAATATCCTTGAGGGTATGTTAAAGAGAAGTCCCAACAACTATGGAAGTTATGAGGCAGTTGTGGGGGAAATCCTTAAGAATGTAAAGGAAAACGGAGATAAGGCGCTTTTTGACTACACAAAAAGGTTTGATAAATTCGATTTGAATAGTGAAAACATCAGGGTAACGCAGGAAGAAATTGACTCTGCCTACAGCAAGGTAAGTGATGAACTGCTGAAAGTTATCAGAAAATCTCTTGTTAATATTGAGGAGTATCACCAAAGACAAAAGCAGAACAGCTGGTTCAATTCCACAGAGGACGGCACTATTCTGGGACAAAAGGTAACTCCCCTTGAAAGAGTAGGTGTTTACGTTCCCGGGGGCAAGGCTGTTTATCCTTCCTCTGTTCTGATGAACATTATGCCTGCAAAGGTTGCCGGTGTGCCCCGTATTATTATGACAACCCCCTGCAACAGTGAGGGAGAGGTTAACCCGTCAGTGCTTGTTGCCGCAAAGGAAGCAGGAGTTTCAGAAGTGTACAAGGTTGGCGGCGCACAGGCTATCGGCGCCCTTGCCTATGGAACAGAGAGCATAAAAAAGGTAGACAAGATTGTTGGCCCCGGTAACATCTATGTAGCGCTGGCTAAAAAGGCCGTTTACGGTCATGTTAATATTGATTCCATTGCAGGACCTTCCGAAATACTTATTATTGCAGACGAAACTGCAAATCCAAAATTTGTGGCTGCTGATTTGCTCAGTCAGGCTGAACACGATGAGCTTGCTTCTGCAATTCTTATCACTACAAGCCGTGACTTTGCAGAGAAAGTATCTGCCCGGGTGGACAAGTTTGTTTCTGTACTCTCAAGAAAAGAGATTATGACAAAATCTCTTGACAATTTTGGCTACATTCTTGTGGCAGACACAATGGAAGACGCTATTGAAACAGCTAACGAAATTGCCTCTGAACATTTGGAAATTCAGACAGCAGACCCATTCCTTGTTATGACGAAAATAAAGAACGCAGGTGCAATCTTCCTTGGCAGCTACAGCTGTGAATCCCTGGGCGACTACTTTGCAGGTCCCAATCACGTGCTTCCTACAAACGGCACGGCAAAGTTTTTCTCGCCACTCTCTGTAGATGATTTTGTCAAGAAGTCCAGCATTATTTACTATTCCAAAGATGCTCTTAAAGGTGTTTATAAGGACGTTGCAATGTTTGCCCGTTGCGAGAGTCTTACTGCCCACGAAAATGCTGCACTTGTAAGATTTGAAGAAGAATAATAAACCAATTTTATACGAGGTGAAATATATGAGCAGAATTGCAGAGGTTAGTCGTGTTACAAAGGAAACCGACATTTATCTGAAAATCAATCTTGACGGCACAGGAAAGGCAGATATAGACACAGGTGTGGGTTTTTTTGACCATATGCTGGAGGGCTTTGCAAAGCATGGTCTTTTTGATGTTGAACTAAAGGTAAAGGGTGACCTTAAGGTTGACTGTCACCACACAATAGAGGATACGGGAATTGTCCTTGGAGAAGCAATCAAAAAGGCAGTAGGCAGCAAAAAGGGTATCAAAAGATACGGAAACTTTTTGCTTCCTATGGACGAAACCCTTGTAATGTGCGGTATTGATTTGTCAGGCAGACCATACTATTCCTCCGATTTTAATTACAGCAACGACAAAACAGGGGATATGGATAACTGTATGGTAGATGAGTTTTTCTATGCTCTGTCCTATAGCGCAATGATGAATTTGCACTTTGTTCAGTTCAGAGGAAGTAACGACCACCACATCACCGAGGCTGCTTTTAAAGCATTTGCAAAGAGTTTGGATATGGCTGTTACGGTTGATGACAGAATTCAGGGAGTACTGTCTACAAAGGGTACAATATAATTCCCTGTGGAAAAACAGAACATATCTGTTGTAAAAATAGATAAAAACATACAGATTATTTTGTGTATTGTGTATACACATAATTTTTAAAAATCTCTTTATTTTTTTACATCATTGTGGTATACTGTACCTAGGTTTAGTATATATCGTGATTTTTTGTATTATTCAGAGAGTGAGAGGTAGTATAAAATGAAAAAATTATTAGCAATTATGATAGTTGCCCTGATTGCTGTATTTGCTCCTGTCGGAGTTATGGCTGCTTCATACAAAAGCCCTGTGGCTACAACAAGACCAAACAGCGTTAATGATGATAACGACAATAATAACGGCGATGGTGACGGA
>JAFLUK010000075.1 GCA_022508865.1 Oscillospiraceae bacterium
CTGAAGCCTTCTGGCTAATCATTGTGGAAGCAAGGTCAATATCCTCAAGTGAAATATCAGCAGAAGCTGTAACATTGATGATAACGCCCTTTGCGCCGTCAATTGCTGTTTCAAGAAGGGGTGAAGATACAGCCTGTTCTGCTGCAAGGGTAGCCTTGTCCTTACCGCTTGCCTTACCAATGCCCATATGAGCATAGCCTGCATTCTTCATAATTGCTGTAACATCGGCAAAGTCAAGGTTTACAAGACCCGGAACAAGGATAAGGTCTGAAATACTCTGAACGCCCTGACGGAGAACATCGTCGGCAATGCCGAATGCGTTCTTAAGAGTGATTGACTGATTGCTGAAATATTTAAGTCTTTCGTTAGGAACAATAATAAGTGAGTCAACAGATGTTGCCAGCTCCTGAATGCCCTGTTCAGCCTGAGCCATTCTCTTTTTGCCCTCAAAGGCAAAAGGCTTTGTAACAACAGCAACAGTAAGAATACCCAGCTCCTTTGCAATATTTGCAACTACTGGCGCTGCGCCTGTACCTGTGCCGCCGCCCATACCGGCAGTAACAAATACCATATCTGTATCTTTGAGGAGGGCAGCAATTTCTTCTCTTGATTCCTCTGCGGCCTGCTGACCAATCTGCGGCATAGAGCCTGCGCCCTTACCTCTTGTGATTTTCTCACCAATTTGAATTTTCTTGTCTGCTTTAGAGAACTGCAAAACGTGTTCATCTGTATTTACAGCAATAAATTCAACATTTTTAACATCGGTATCCACCATTCGATTAATAGCGTTTCCGCCGCCGCCGCCGACACCGATTACTTTAATTACAGGTAAATAATTCATTGGTTCATTTTCTAACTCAAAAGCCATTTTACTTCCTCCTCAATTTCTATATCTGTAAATGTTATAATTCTTGTTTTAAATTGAAAACACCATATCTAATATATAAGGTATCATAAAAGTACAAAAAAATCAAGTAATTTTGGGGTTTATCTTAAAATTCTAAATACTTTTCTATATATGGTATTTAATTCTGTAAAATCATCAAAATACATTTTGAAATTCCAAATTTTACTGTACCCCGCCGAGGTCTGTTCCATAGTCAGTGCCGTAGTCATAACCATAATCTGCGCCGTAGTCAGTACCATAATCATAACCATAATCTGTACCGTAATCAGTTCCGTAGTCAGTACCGTAATCGGTGCCGTAATCCGTTCCGTAATCAGTTCCGTAGTCGGTGCCGTAGTCGTCCGCATAACCATTGGGATTATTATCGTTTAGTGCATTGCCGTAGGCATCTGTTGCAGGCACTGTGGTAGAAGTCTTTTCTGCCTTGGGCACAATTGATTTTTCGTTAAAGTAGCTTCGCCTTGTTTCCTTGCAGCTGCTGACGTCCAGTGTACCGCTTATGAGCCCTGTATTATTGGGGTCAAGCTTATCTGTAATGATAGCTTTGGCGGTGCGAACCTTGTAGTCAATATCCTCCGGAAGTCCCAACTGAACCAAAATCCTTTTGTCGTATGTAAAGGTGATTTTCGCCTTCTTTGAAACATTGATTTCAGACAGATTTTTGAAACCGCAGGAATTAATACTTGTCACAAGTTTTGCAAGGGTTTTTGAATTTTTTTCATTGTTATATTCAACATAACTTCCGGGAGTGTTGGACTTTAGCTTAACACCCTTTACAAGGGGCAAACCCGAAACCTTTTTCTGGGAAATCTTAAGAATTCTTCCTTCACGAGAAACAACACAAAACTGCTTTGGTGCAAATTTCACCATATAGCAGGGCTTACCCTCTTTGATTGTAATTACTATTTTGTCGGGAATACCAAAGGTCACCTCTGCCTCTGCCACATAGGGGAATGTGTTTATTATATTTTCTTCACTTCTCTGTTTGTGGGCAAGGAAAATATTTTCTCCCTCTTTTATTCCGCAGGCGGCAATAATTTCTTCTTTATCGTACCTTGTTTTACCATTTATTTCATACTCTGCTGTTTTGAAGAACACTGTGAGGGACAGTGTAACGCCCACAACAAGGACAACAAGGACTATGAGGCTTGATACCAGAATTTTTTGCAGTTTGATTACTCTCTTTGAAACCCCTCTGCCCTTTTTCTTTTTTTTCAGACTCTCCATAGCGGCCTTATCATAATATTTGTCGTCGTATTCGTTCTGTATACTTTTGCCGTAAAAGTCATATACTTGCTGATTTTTCGGAGTGCTTTTTCTGCTTTGGGTTTTAATAAAGCTCTGCTTTGTTTTTCTTTTATTTACATTTCTTTCCTTTTGGGGAATTTTTTTGTTATGAGGCATTTTTCACACCCCTTCCTTTTTTATTCCTTATATCTTTTTTATATCCGCACCTACCTGTGCAAGTGCAATCTCAAAATTTTCGTAACCTCTTTCAAGAAAATTAATACCCTTTATTTCTGTTGTGCCCTCTGCTCCCAGAGCCGCCACAACCAAAGATGCCGCACCACGAAGTTCCTTTGCCACTACCTTCGCGCCAAAAAGTTTTTCTACTCCCTCTACCACAGCCACCTTGTTGGCAACCTTGATGCTTGCACCAAGTCTTGTTAAATCCTCAACGTGTCTGTATCGGCTGTCGAAAATATTTTCCACAAAAACGGTGGTGCCCTTTGCCACTGTGGCAACAGACATCATAACCGCCTGTGCGTCGGTAGGAAAGCCGGGATAAGGCATTGTCCTTGCAGATTTAAAGGCTCTTAATCTTTTGGGGCAGGAAATTTTCAGCCTGCCGTCTTTTATTCTCATCTTACAGCCTGCATCTTCAAACAGAGGAAGAACTGCATCTAAATGGCTTGTGATAATGCCGTTAATAGTCAGTTCACTGCCTGTTACGGCAGCTGCCGCCATAAGTGTTGCGGCCACAATTCTGTCGGGAATAATAGTATGGACACTACCTTCAAGGCTGTCGACACCGTCAATGAGAATTGTGCTTTCTCCAAAGCCGTAGATTTTTGCGCCGCATTTGCAAAGGTAATCGCAAAGGTCGGTAATCTCGGGCTCTCTTGCCGCATTGGAAATCACCGTTGTGCCCTTGGCAAGAACTGCCGCAAGTATGATATTTTCTGTTGCTCCCACACTTGGGAAAGGCAAAACAATCTTTGCTCCGTGCAAACGTTCCCTTACCCTGCAGGAAATGCACCCGTAGCGTTCATCAATTTGAACACCCATTTTTCTTAATGCAGAAAGGTGCAAATCTATCGGTCTGGGTCCAAGCTCACAACCGCCCGGGAAATACATCTCTGCCTCTCCCGCACGTGCTACAATTGCCCCAAGAAACACAATAGAGGAACGCATTTCCCTCATTAGATTTTCGGGAATATCACATCTGTTCATACCACTGCTGTCAACAATAAGGGTATGATCATTGATGGAAGCCTTGCAACCCAAATACCGTAGTATTCTTGTTGCCACATTTATATCGCTGATAATGGGACAGCAGTGAAGAATATTTTCTCCATTGCTCAACAGTGTTGCCGACAAAATCGGCAAGGCGCTGTTTTTTGCCCCCTGAACATCAATTTCTCCCTCTAGTTTTTTACCGCCCTCTATAATCAACTTTGCCACAATTAACACCCTTTATAAAATAATTAAACCATAGAAAACAAAATCCATTGCTCCTTATTTTATGTCGGGAATATAAATTTGTGAATTAAAGAATTTGAGAACCTATGAACTAAAGGCTAAAGAACTTGTGAACCGATAACTAAAGGTTAAAGCACCTCTTTAATTACGTTATATATTCTTTCGTTGGCGTCTACAATCGCCATTTCTCTTGCATTTCTGCTGTATCTTTCCAGAGTTTCTCTGCTTTCAAGCAGCTTGTCTACCTTTTCAATTAACAGGCTTGGAGTTAAGTCTGCTTCTTCAATAATTTCCGCAGCCTTTTTGTTAACCAGAGCCATTGCGTTGTGATACTGATGATTTTCTGCCACATTTGGCGAAGGAATCAGCACTGCCGCCTTGCCCTGCGCCTGAATTTCAGAAAGTGTAATTGCACCTGCACGAGAGATTACCACGTCGGCTGCAGCAAGGCAGGTTGCCATATTGTCAATGTATTCCCTTATGTCAAGGTTTCTGCACTTACTGATTTCAGTACCCTTTTCCTTTACCAAATTGGGGAACCATTTGCCATACTGGCCGTATGCGTGAATATGTTGATATTTGCCGTCTTTGCCGCTTCTGGCTATCAGATCGGCAAGGTTTTCGTTTATCTTTCTTGCACCCAGTGAGCCACCGAAGGAAAGCACCACAGGTCTTTCGTCCAGACCCAGCATCTGTCTTGCAGAACTTCTTTCAGCCGACAGAATTTCCTGTCTTACAGGGTTGCCTGTTACCACTATGTTAAGACCTTTATCAAGGTGCTTTTCTGCGTCGGGAACGGCAAGCATAACCTTTTTAGCCAGCTTGGAAAGCATTTTTGTAGTAATACCGGGGTAAGCATTTTGTTCGTGAATAATAATGGGCACACCCATTTTTGCCGCTGTTCTCAAAACAGGTCCGCTTACATAGCCCCCTGTGCCAACAGCCAAATCAGGCTTAAAGTCTGCAATTATTTTTTTGGAAGCATTGGAGGAGGTGAACATTCTTTTTACTGTAGCAATGTTGTGGCCTATTGCCTTAACACCAAAGCTTCTTTTAAATCCGCTTATTACAATGGACTGAAAGTCAAAGCCTGCATTGGGAACAAGTCTTTCTTCCATACCGCCCTTGTTGCCCACAAAAAGGATTTCTGCATGGGGGCATCTGCTTTTTACATAACCTGCAATAGCCAAGGCAGGATTAATGTGACCTGCTGTACCGCCGCCGGCAAATAATATTTTCATAACTGCACCTCATTAAAATCGGTTAGAATATTTTTACGCTTTTTCTATATTTGAATGTCTGGAAATAGACAAAACTACTCCCATCTGTGCCAACAAAACAACAAGAGAACTTCCTCCGTAGGAGAAGAAGGGCAGGCTGATACCTGTGTTTGGCAGCCAGTCGGTAATAACAAGAACATTCAGAATAACCTGAATACCTATCTGTGAAGAAAGTCCGATACCAAGAAGCTTGCCGAATCTGTCTCTTGCCCTGAGGGAAAGGGTAATGCCTCTCCATACCAAAAGGGCAAAAATCAACAGAATAACAATTGCCCCCACAAGTCCCAGCTCCTCGCATATTATGGCAAAGATAAAGTCGTTCTGCGGCTCGGGCAGGTAAAGATATTTTTGCCTTGAGTTTCCAAGACCTAAACCAAACAGTCCCCCTGAACCAATTGCGTACAGACTGTTTCTTGTTTGCCAAGTGGACTGCCACATTTTTTCGTCTGTATATATAAGCGCCTGACCCCAGCCGTCCATACGCTTCATGGCGTAGGAAAGAAGGTCTGTTGCCCATGCTATAAGGAAGGCAACCACAGCTAAAGCAAAAGCCGCCAAAATCCACTTTACGTTAATACCTGACAAAAACAGCATCATAACTGTGAGCAAAAGCACAATAACAATGCAGGAATAGTGGGGCTCCAGCAAAAGGAGCACCGCAGTAGAAACAAATACAACAAGGGCAGGCATAACGCCATATTTTATTGTATCCATTTTCTCGTAATACAAACTTCCCCAATGGGCAAGAAAGAGAACTATTGCAAACTTTGAAATTTCCGAAGCCTGAATACCGTAGCCGCCTATACCAATCCAACGGTGAATTCCGTCGTCACCTGCAGGAAGAACAAGCACAAGAAGTAAAGCTACATATGAGCCTCCAAGGAAAAAATATGTAAGCCTGTGAAGATTGTGATAATCAATGCAGGAAACACCCAGCATTAACAGCACACCGATAACAGCAAAGAGCAGCTGTCTTTTCAAAAAGTAAAAGCTGTCCCCCATGTTATAGTATGCAATGGGATAAGATGCAGAAAACATCATAATAAGACCGATTGCAAGAAGAAGAAGTATGATTAAAAGGAAAGGCAAATCAAGACCCATACCAAAGGAAAATATTGCAGAGCGCTTTTTTCTTCCCTTGACAGGAGCTTTTCTTGTATTGGCAGAAGATTTTCTTGTATTGACATTTCTTCCTGAAGCATTTCTGTCCGAGGGGCGACGTGTGTTACGGCTTCTCTCTTTTGACATTCTTCTAAGGGTTTCCGTAGACAATGTACCTCTCCTTTCGTTTTAATACCTGAATTAAATCAAAGTCCCAAAATAACAAGTGTGGTGATAATTATACCTATTATTGCGGTAAATGCGCTGAACACCACAACTATTTTAACTTCGCTCCAGCCGCATTTTTCAAAGTGATGATGAATAGGGCTCATCTTGAAAAGTCTTTTTCCGTGAGTCAGCTTAAAATAAGAAACCTGCAAAACTACAGAAAGCATTTCTATAATATATACAAGTGTCATTGGAATAAGAATAATGGGCATATTCATTGAAAAGGCAAGCGCGCACACCATTCCACCAAGGAACAGTGAGCCTGTGTCACCCATAAATACCTTTGCAGGGTGGAAGTTCCAAACCAAAAATCCCAGACAACCGCCTGCCACTGATGCAGAAAGCACTGTTGATGCAGGGTTTGCCATTACGCTTGCTATAATCATATAGAAGCCTGCAACAAAGAAGGTTTCCGAACCTACAAGTCCGTCAATTCCGTCTGCCAGATTAACTGCATTTACAATGCCCACAATGACAATTACGGAAATTATATAATAGATGAAGGAATAGCTTCCGAAATCCACTGTGCCCACAAAAGGAATGTAGGTTTTGCTGCCGTAGCCAAACAGAGCGTTTGCGCCGACATACAGAATGGCTATTCCAAACTGAAAGCCCAGCTTTTGCTTTGCAGTAAGACCCAAGTTTCTCTTTTTTACCACCTTGATGTAGTCGTCAAGGAAGCCCACAGCGCCGTAAAGAAGCGCCATTACAAGGGCCATTGACACACAAAGAAGTTCCTTGCCGAAGGAATATCCTGTGGGCTCGTAAACATCGTCAAATATTGCAAGTCCTGCAAGGGACAACAAAGAAGCAACCACAACGGCAATAATAAACATAATGCCGCCCATAGTAGGTGTACCTTCCTTTTTCTTGTGCCAGGAGGGACCGATATCCAAAATTGTCTGTCCGTATTTAAGCTTGTGTAAAAAGGGAATAAGAAATTTTCCTATCACTGCAGAAACAACAAATGCTATTACTGCTGC
>JAFLUK010000076.1 GCA_022508865.1 Oscillospiraceae bacterium
ATACACACAATTTTGTGAACATCTAATATTTTTGTTCGCTTTTTTGTGAACATAGTCATTATTGTGTAAATTATTTTGAAGATATAAAAAATACCCACCTAAATAAGGTGGGTAAAGTGAAACTTTATTTTGTTGCTGCGTCAAATACTCTTTTTGACAGGCTATTGATTGCATTGACAACCTCTGTGCCTGTTTTCTTTTCCATTATTTTAAAGGCATCTCTGAATTTATCTGGAGAATTACGCACCATATTGTGGGCGTCACTGCCAACAAAGTGAATTAATCCTCTTTTAATTAGCTTTTTAAATTTTCTCATTGTACTGCTGTCCAGATAAGAAACCGCATTTGTTTGAAATTTAACTCCATAGGAAGCTAAATCCTCTAAAAGCTTTGGATCTCTTATAAGTGCATCGTATCTTTCGATATGTGCAAGTATTGGCTTTACTCCATATAAATTCATAAAACGTATGAGAAAATCGTAGGAACTGCCTGTAAAGGATGTGCTATATGGAAATTCAAGAAGAATGTAGTTACTGTTGCCATAGCAAACAGGTTTTACAGTTTTATTATTGAGTATGATATCTGTAATATATACCTCTGCTCCAAGGCATACCTCTATGCCTTGTGGAATGTGGGGTTCAAGAATTTTGTAACAATATTCTCTTCTTTCAAGAAAATCCTCCATACTTTCCTTGTGACTGTAGTAGTGAGGTGTAAGACAAACGTGGGTTACGCCCTGATTTTTCAGAGCTTCAAGCATTTTTACGCTTACGTCAACACTATCTGCGCCATCGTCCATTTCAGGCAGAATATGGGAATGCATATCATAAAATTCCATAAATTCCTCGCTGTTGTAAATTAAATAAATAAATCAAATACAATTACATAAGCTCTTTGCAAACAAGGTCGCCCATCTCTACACAGGTTACGTTGTTTGTACCCTCTGTATAGATATCGGGAGTTCTGTTGTTTTTCAGTACATTATTAACCGCAGATTCAATTGCATCTGCAGCTTCCGCTTCATCAAGAGAATAACGAAGCATCATTGCAACAGAAAGGATAGTAGCCAGTGGGTTTGCAATATTTTGTCCTGCAATGTCAGGTGCAGAACCGTGAATTGGCTCGTAAAGTCCGCTGTTTGAGCCGGAAAGTGATGCAGAAGCAAGCATACCGATTGAGCCTGAAATCATAGAAGCTTCGTCGGAAAGAATATCACCAAAGATGTTATTTGTAAGAATTACGTCAAACTGCTTTGGATTTCTTACAAGCTGCATTGCTGTGTTGTCAACATAAAGATGGTTGAGCTCAACATCGGGATAATCCTTTGCGACCTCAATTACTGTTTCTCTCCAAAGGCGGGATGCTTCAAGAACATTTGCCTTGTCAACAGAGGTAACCTTCTTGTTTCTTTTCATAGCCATATCAAAGGCTACCTTTGCAATTCTTTTTATTTCTGAAACCTTGTACTGTTCTGTATCATAAGCTTCAACTTCGCCGTCGGTTTCTCTTCTTCCTCTTTCACCAAAATAGATACCGCCTGTAAGCTCACGTACAACCATTATATCAAGGGAGTCACCGATAATTTCGTCTTTTACAGGGGACGCACCCTTAAGAGGCTCAAAAATTACAGCAGGTCTTAAGTTTGCAAAAAGTCCCAATTCACCACGAATGCCAAGAAGTCCTGCTTCGGGTCTTTGACTTCCCGGAAGCTTGTCCCATTTTGGACCTCCAACTGCACCAAGAAGCACTGAATCTGCAGCCTTACATTTATCAATAGTTTCCTGTGGAAGCGGTGAACCTGTTGCATCTATTGCACAGCCGCCCAGGAGCGCCTCGTCATATTCTACTGCAAAATTAAATTTTTTAGCGCAGACATCAAGAACCTTAACAGCCTCGTTTACAATTTCCGGACCGATACCGTCGCCCTTTAACAGGCATATCTTATATGTATTCATAATTAATATCTCCTTTTTAGAAAAGTATTTGTCTTTATATTATCACAAAGTGAAAAACTTGTAAATATATTGCCTTTTTAATAGTAACGATTATTCCTTTTCTTCGGGCTCTACTATGAGAGGAATTTTTTGGTACACCTCACAGACTTTATCTCTTTGCCAAAGCAATGGTGTAATTCTTACCGAAAAACCGTAGCCACCATCCATTACCCATTCAAATGGTTTAGCCTGTGGTAAACCGTATATTGAAAGCAGAGTCATAATTACACCGCCATGGGTTATTATTATGCTTTCTGTTGTGCCGGTTTTCATAAGGCCTGTTACAATGTCCTCGAAAACCCTACAAATTCTTCTTGTAAAATCGGCAGAGCTTTCTCCCTTGGGGGGCTTTACCTCATTACTGCCGCCAATCCACTGCTGAAAGTCTTTGTCTTTCTTTAGTTCATCAGCGGTTTTTCCCTCCCATTCGCCAAAATTACATTCTGACAATTGGTCAATTATTATTGGTTTGAGATTGGGATAGATAATCTCGCACGTTTCTTTGCATCTTCGGAGAGGGCTTGTAAAAAGTGCTGTGCCGCCCGGATACTTCATACTGTAGTCAAGCTTTTTCAGCTCCATTTTACCTTTGTCGGAAAGGGAAACATTTGTTGTTCCGATATACTTACCCTTTAGTGTTTCGTCAATATTTCCATGACAAATAAAATGAATATAATAAGATTTCATATATTCTCCAATCTTTACAATCTGTAAATTTTGCGTTATACTGTTAGTATAAATTTACTTGGGACGTGAAAAAATGAGCAGGTCATTTGGTAATACAATAACTTATTTGAGAAAAGAAAAAAATATCAGTCAGAAGCAGGCTTCTGAAGACTTGGGAATCAGTCAGGCCCTTTTATCTCATTACGAAAAGGGTATCAGAGAATGCGGACTTAACTTTGTGGTAAAGCTGGCAGATTATTATAATGTAAGCTGTGACTATCTGCTGGGCAGAAGTGCCGAAAGAAATACACAGACCTCCAATGAAAATATGATTTCCACTGAAGGAACAAACCAAAAGGCAATGCTGGAAAATCTAAACAGAAAGGTTATATCAAACTGCATTGACTTTATATTCAGGGTTTTGTCCTCGATTAATCAAAGGGAGATTACAAAAATAACATCTGATATACTGATGATTAATATTTACGCTGTGCTCAGGGAACTTTACAAAATCAACTCGGAAAACAATGAAGAATTTTTCTCTGTACCAAGCTACAGCTATACAAATCAAAGCAATGGATTGTCTGCACAAAAAACTGCAAAGCTTCAAGAAAAAATTTTCATTCTGTCTAAAAGCAGAAAATTTGACGGCAAGGTGGCTATGTCATATGATATAATCACAGAGGAATACAGTGACATTGCAAGTTCCATATTGAGTTTAATACACAATGCGGAAAAAAGTATGAAATAATGGTATTTGCATAATCAAAAGGTGGGAATTGTCCCACCTTTCTTTTTATTATTTTATTTAGTCCGGGGTTGAACCGTTTACACTTGATGTAGGCTCTTCTCCCATAGAAACTCTGATTGTTACGGTTTTTCCGTATTCAATCTGGTCGCCTGCTTTAAAGTCACTGTAATCTATTACAATATTATTACCGTACTTTGTATTGAATTCTGTTTCCTGCATTACAAGAACACCTATTTTTGCAAGGGACTTGGCAACGTTATCCAAATCTTCTCCCTCTATTTTAGGCAGTGTTCTCATTTTTGGGCCCTTACTGAGGGTAACAGAAATATTAACTGCTTCATTTTTATCATAAATAGGAGTACCTGCAGCAGGTGTTTGGTCGGAAATGTATCCTTCTTTAAACTCATCGCTGAATACTTCTTCGTAATTTATGTTAAGAATGTATTTGTCAGAATTTTTCAGTTCGGATTTTACATCGGAAAGTTTCTTTCCCACAAAATTTTCAACTGTGGGCCCATCCCAGGAAGAGGTTGTGGAGGTGAGTTCAATGTCGTAATTGTTATTTCCTGCAAGACCAAAACCGTCTGTGGCAATTAAAAGCACTCCCAAACCTACAAAAATAACCATAGAAATCAGTGCAGCTATAATTGTCACCTTTGTAGACTGTGAGCCTTTTTTTTCATCTTTAATATCAACATCTGCAAGACTTGCAGTTTTGCTGATTTCCTCCTGAATAGCCTGTGCAGTAGGTGCAACAGAAAGCTGGCTTCTCAACTCATCAAAATCTGAAATTCTCTCTTTCCTATCAATCTGCAAACCATTTGCCAATGCGGTTACAACGTGAGGCGGAAGCCTTTTTACTGTATTTGTGCTCATAAGCAGACGGCTGTCCTTCAGGCGTTCCTTTGCACTTGCAGGAACATGACCTGTGAGGGTATAGAAAAGTGTTGCGGTAAATCCGTAAATTTCTGTAACAATATCAAGAGTGAAATTATTTTCGTACTGTTCAGGTGCTGCGCAACCGCTGAACAGCTGACTTTTTAAAGGTGTGCCACGTTTTCTCTCCATAGATGTACAGAATCCTGAAAGCTTCAGCTTGCCGTCAGCTGTTACAAAAAGATTTGACGGCGCTACGGCGTAATGACCAATACCCCTTTTGTGAAGAGACTCTAATGCTGAAATAACAGGCATAAACAGCGGTCTTGCAGTTTCCCACTCCAGCTGGTCATTATTTCTGCTAACATACTGGTCAAATGGAATTAATTCTGGATTTTCTTCAATTACATAGGCAGTGTTGTTTTCTTCAAAAATATCAAGAATTCTGATAATTGCTGACATTTCATTAAGTTCCTGAACAATTTTGTAATAAGAAAGAAAATTGCTCCGAAGGTTATTAAACACAGACTCATCTGTAAAGCCCACAACAAGCTTTGTTTCTCCAAGTGCTCTGTCAAAAAGACCTATGGGCAAAAATTCTCTGATAATAACAGTCTGCTTTGAAACCTTGTCAAAGCCCATATATCTTGTACTTTCACCGTTGGTGTCAATACCACGGCCAACAATGTATCTGCCCTTTAGCAAGGTATTAAAACCAAGAAAAGGCGCAGGCTGAACATCTTTATTATTAAAGCCGCAATTTGGGCATACTACTTCATTTTTAATTTCCTGCATACAGCCCATACATAAGGACATACAGTTCACTCCTTAAATTTAAACTAAGCAAACACTGATTAATTATGGTACATAAATATGTAAACAAACTCTTGGTGAAACTTTAATGGCGAATCAATCAGCGGTCACTTAAGCATAGCAATCTACTATAATAAGTTAGATTATATCACAACTGCTATATATATTCAAGAAATTTAAGAATTATTATATTACATTTTTGTTATAAAAAAGATTTCTCTATACAGAAGGAACCTCTTCTGTATGAGGCAAGCTACAGGCGTGATTTGTCTAACTAATTACAGCCGCATTCTGATGTCTATTAGAAGCATAAGTTGACTTTGCTCGGTAAAGCCATAGAAGTAGATAATGCATTAGTAATATTGACAATTCTGAATTCTTCAATTATAATACTTAATGTTCATCGGAGGGCAAGTTAACCGATTAAACGGAAACAATAAGCCGGATAAGATGGCAGGCTGAAATGCCTGCTTCTTATCCGGCTTTTTGGGAGGAAAAAATGGAAAAAACACTCAAGGCTAATAACTTTACGGAAGGTAAGATATTAGCACCACTCATAAAATTCGCTCTACCTGTATTGCTTGCTTTGTTTTTGCAGGCAATGTACGGCGCTATCGACCTTATGGTCGTTGGACAGTTTGCCTCGTCGGCTGATGTCTCTGCAGTATCTACAGGTTCTCAAATTATGTTTACCGTGACTAATCTTGTATCAAGCTTTGCTATGGGTGCGACAATATTGCTTGCAAGGCAAATTGGAGAGGGCAAAGCTAAAAAAGGCGGCGAAACAATAGGCGCGTGCATAACGCTTTTTGCTTTAATAGGTATTGTAATGACAGCGCTTATAGTGCCCGGTTCAGGTATACTTGCCTCTATAATGCAGGCTCCGAAAGAAGCCTTTGAATTAACCTCGTCATATATTCGTATATGCGGGGCAGGAATGCTTGTTATCATTGCATACAATTTAATCGGCAGTATCTTCCGTGGTATAGGCGATTCAACTACACCGCTGATTACCGTAGCAATAGCCTGCGTTTTTAATATACTTGGCGATTTACTACTCATAGCGGTATTTAATATGGGAACAGCAGGAGCGGCTATAGCAACAGTATTCGCTCAAGCTATAAGTGTAGTAATTTCGGTCTTGCTTATCCGCAGAAAAAAGCTACAGTTCAAATTAAAAAGAAATCATATACGATTGAACAAGAAACTGTTTGCTAGAATTACAAAACTCGGACTTCCAATAGCACTTCAAGATTTACTTGTGGGAATTTCATTCTTAATCATTCAGGCTATTGTAAATTCACTCGGACTTTTACCATCGGCAGGAATAGGTGTAGCTGAAAAAGTATGCGCCTTTATAATGCTCGTGCCATCGTCATTTATGCAGTCAATGTCTGCTTTCGTTGCGCAGAATGCAGGAGCGAAAAAGTATGACCGAGCTACAAAAGCGTTGAAGTGCGGTATAGCTGTATCTTTCTGTGCCGGAATGATAATGTTTTATATATCTTTCTTCCACGGAGATTTGCTGGCTTCAATTTTCAGCAATGACAGTGGTGTTATTGAAGCTGCAGCTGATTATCTTAAATCATATGCAATAGATTGTCTATTGGTAGCATTCCTATTTTGCTTTTTAGGCTATTACAACGGGCTTGGATTGACAAAATTTGTGATGATACAAGGAATTATCGGTGCATTCGGTGTACGTGTTCCCGTATCATATTTTATGAGCAAAGTACTTCCGATTTCATTGTTCAAAATAGGTCTCGCTACACCATGCTCTACCATTTTGTCGATTGTTATGTGTTTAATATTTATTATTTATGTGAAGAAAGTGAAACAATATTAGCCGAGCAAAAACAAAAAATATCAACACAAAAATCAACGCATTGACAGGTTTATAGCTTACAATCCGCAGTTGAAAAGTAAAATCACTCTATTTGCTGTTGCTGTAGCAATTAGGGTGATTTTTATTTTAATTTGTTAGCTTTTGGTCTTCTGTTTAAAGGTTAATCAACAAGTAATGTCTTAAATAATCCAAAAG
>JAFLUK010000077.1 GCA_022508865.1 Oscillospiraceae bacterium
GGGCTCTTTTTCAATTAGCATTATGACTAAAGAAATTTCTTTTCTTTGTGAATATTATCTAAAATTTATTATTCAGCAACAAATCTATAAAAAATAGTTAAATTATAGGTCAAAATTCGTTCATATCTTGTTAATTTTTTAGTAAATATTGACCGATTTTAAGACTTTCTTCCTTTTGCAATATTTATCTTTGCTTTTTCTCCGTCTTTCTTAATTTGTTCTTCAAGCGCTTTAATATTGTCAAATTTTCTCTCATCCCGCTGAAAATACAGCAACCTTATATCTGCCACTTCGCCATACAAATCTTTTTCCTTATAGTCGGGCAACCATGTTTCCGAAAGAGGCAGATAATCTCCGATTGTGGGTTTAACACCAATATTTGTAACACCTGTGTAGCACTTGTCCCCTATGGTGACAAGGCTTGTATACACCCCAAACCTTGGAACAACAAGTCCTTTAGGGAGCTTTTGGTTAATTGTGGGGGTATTCATCAGCCTGCCAATATGGTTACCCTCCTCTATTACTGCACTAAAGCCGAATTTGCGATCAAGAAGGATATTTGCTTTTTCAATTTCTCCATTTCTCACAAAATTGCGGATTTCAGTGCTGCTTACAGTGATTTCTTCCATTACAACAGGTGGAACTACAGTTACTTCAATTCCGTATAAACTGCAAAGACGGGTTAGTTCACCGCTGTCTGCTGTACCGCCCTTGCCAAAATGGTAGTTAAATCCGCAAAATACCTTTTTTGCATTAAAGCGCTGTACTAAAACCTTTTCTACAAATTCCCTTGGAGAGAAATTCATAACAGAGGTAAAGTCGTCTTCCACTACTCTGTCCACACCCATATCCTTGATTATGTTATACCGTTCTTCATTTGTAGTAATGATTTCTACGCTTTTTCCAAAGAGATATGCAGGGTTTTTCTGAAAGGTATAGACTATTTTGGCAAGGCTGTCCTTTTCATTCTCTTCCTCTACCGCACTTAACATTGCATTAATTACCGCCTTGTGCCCAAGGTGGATGCCGTCAAAAAAGCCAAGCGCAACTCCACTACTGTTGGGATATTCTTTTTTTTCCTCATTTTTTATTTTACTGCTGTGTTCTTTCATAAATATCTCTCAAATATAATTTAATATAATCAGATTTTTCCACTGTCCAAAAGGTACTTTGCCTTTAAAATTGCAACCTGTGTTTTTCCGTCTGCAATCTGATTGTTCAGCACCATTTCTACCGCCTTGTCAAAGGGTATTTTTTCTACGGTTAAAAATTCATCATCATCAAGATGCTGTTCCCCAAAATCCTTTACTCGGCACATATACATATGAACAAGCTCGTCAGAATAGGCACAAAGGCCGATATACCCGCCCAAAGTAATAAAGCTGTAGCCCTGCGCGCCTGTTTCTTCCTCTAGCTCTCTTTTGCAGTTTTCAAGAGGTGTTTCACCTTTTTCCAGCTTGCCTGCCGGAATTTCCAGCATAATTTGCCTTGTGCTGTAGCGGTACTGCCTCACCATAAGAATATGATTATCCTCTGTAATCGGCACCACGCAAACAGCTCCCGGATGCTTGTTGTACTCTCTTACCGAAGTATTGCCATCGGGAAGCAGTACTTCGTCTCTGTAAATTTTCAGCAGACAGCCGTCATATACCTGCTGTGAAGATATGGTTTTTTCAATTAATTTGTCGTCTTTTTTATTGCTTTTTATACTCATAATCAACTCTCCGAGGTGAAATTTTATGTTCGATTTTTATCCCAATCAGAAAAACCGCAAAGACTTTGTTCTTAAACTGACAAAGGAATTTCCCTTTATAAAAAAAGAAACCATAGGAAAAAGCCTTGTCAACCGTGACATTGAGGCATTTACCATTGGCAACAGGAACAAAAGAATAATAATTGCAGGAGGTTTTCACGGCAGTGAATTTCTCACAATCAATGTCCTTTATCGTTTTTTGTGGGATTTGGGTTGTTCCTGCAAAAACGGAACAGCCGTTGCAGGTATTAAAATGAAAAGATACCTGCAAAGACGCGGTGTATCTGTCGTTCCCTGCGTAAACCCTGACGGAACAGAGATTAATTTAAGGGGGTTTTCCTCTGCAAAGGAATTCTGCACACAGGTTGAAAGCATTGGTGCTCCTGCCTGTGGTTGGCAGGCAAATGCAAGAGGTGTTGACATTAACCACAATTTTCCTGCCAATTGGGATATTATTCACAAAAGGGAGGAAAAAATGGGAATCTCTTCTCCCTCTTCCACAAGGTACGGCGGAAGAACTCCCGCTTCTGAACCCGAAACCACTGCAATTATGAATTACTGCATAAAAAACAATTTCCTCAGAGGATATGCATTTCACAGTCAGGGACGTGAAATTTACTATACCTTTGGCAAAAGCACTCCAAAGGACAGCCCTGCAATTGCAAGACTTTTGTCCTCTGCCTCCGGTTATAAATTATCCACTCCGCCTGAAATTGCAGACGGAGGTGGATTTAAAGATTGGTTTATTGAAAGGTTTTTTATGCCGGGATTCACTTTTGAAATAGGTAAAGGTAAAAATCCTTTGCCTGTTTCCGATTTAGATGCAGAGTATAATATTCTGCTAAAAACCCTGTGTTTGATTGTTATTGTTTGATTAATCCAAATCAGGGGTATTTATCTTGCCGCTGTCGCCAAAATAAATGTTGTACCAGATGAGGAAAACATACACTGTCCACACCTTACGGGAGTTATCCTCCTTGCCCTGATAGTGGCCGTCAAGCCAATCAACAAGAATGTCTGTGTTAAAGAATTTTTCTGCTGTTTCACTGCGGAACATAGCCTTTACCACATTGTAGTATTTTTCATCCTTGAGCCATACTCTTGTTGGAACAGGGAAGCCCAGTTTTCTCTTTTGGGCTGTTTTTTCGGGCATTCTTCTTCGTGCTGCCTTACGCATTGCGTACTTTGTATTTTCACCGTTTACACGGAGTTTTGTTGGAATTGTTCTTGCCACGTCAAACACCTTTCTGTCAAGGAAAGGTACTCTTAATTCAAGGGAATTAGCCATTGACATTCTATCTGCCTTAAGGAGAATATCTCCTGTCATCCACAGATTTATGTCAAGATACTGCATCTTTGTAATATCGTCATAGTCCTTTACCCTGTCGTAATAAGGCTTACAATAGTTCTGTGGGTCAGTGGCAATATCAGGCTTTTTAAGGAGAGCCTGCTTTTGCTTTTTATCATACATAAATGCATTGCCGATAAAGCGTTCTTCCAGTCTTTTACCGCCACGAATAAGATATGCTCTGCCCTTGATTTTGGGGAATTTTTCAGCCAGCTTGCCGATGGCTCTTCGCAGAGGGAACGGCACTATCTTGTAAGGTTTCAGAGAACGGGGAACATTGTAGCAGGTGTAACCGCCAAACAGCTCGTCTGCACCCTCACCGGAAAGAACAACCTTTACATATTGACTTGCAAGGTTTGACACAAAGTAAAGAGCAATACAGCTTGGGTCCGCAAGAGGCTGATCCATATAGTACTGTACCTTTGGCACTGTGCTCCAAAATTCCTCACTACCAATGAGCTTTGTGTGGTGTTCAACACCGATTTCCTTAGAAAGCTCCTGTGCCCAGCTGATTTCGTTATATTTTTCACCAAAGTCAAAGCCTACGGTAAAGGTCTTTTGGTCTGCAAAATAAGTGGAAACATAGGATGAATCCACTCCGCTTGAAAGGAAACATCCAACCTCAACATCGGCAATTTTGTGGGCCTTTATAGAGTCTTCAAATACGTCGGCTATTTTGTCTACAGCCTCTTCCTCCGTAATGGTGTTGTCAAGGTGGAAAGTAGGCTCAAAATATCTTTCTGTCTTAATTTCTCCATCTTTATACCACATATAATGACCGGGAAGAAGACAGTAAACGTTTTTAAAGAAGGTTTCCGGAGGAACCACATACTGGAAAGAAAGGTAGGAGTCAAGGGCTCTTTCATTAAATTCCTTTTTAAAATCGGGGTGCTGGAGAATGGACTTGATTTCTGAACCGTAAACCAAATTTTCGTCAATCATAGTGTAGTGCATTGGCTTGATGCCAAAGAAATCACGGGCAATAAAGAGCGAGCCGTCATTTTTGTTGTATATAGCAAAGCCGAACATACCCCTAAGCTTTGGAAGCATTTCTTCCTTCCACTGTTCAAAGCCGTGAATAAGCACCTCTGAATCTGTATCTGTATAGAATTTGTGACCTGCTTCAATAAGCTCTTTTCTCAAATCCTGATAGTTATAAATTTCGCCGTTAAATGTGATAACAAGAGATTTGTCCTCATTATAAATTGGCTGTGTGCCGCCCTCAAGGTCGATAATTGACAGTCTGCGAAAACCCATAGAAATATAATCATCCTGAAAAAGGCCGTCGGAGTCGGGGCCTCTGTGGGTAATAACTTCTGTCATATTTTTGATGGTTTCATCTCTATCTACAATTTGTCCTGTAAAACCGCATATACCGCACATAATAGAAAGTTCCTTTCTTACTTATAATATGAACATTTGTATACATACTAATACTACCATAAAATAGATTTATAAGCAAGGACAAACCAATCTATATTTCACAAAAATAAAGATAAAAAACAAGAGCACCTGCCTTGAATTATTCAGGCATGGTGCTTTTTTGATACATTATTTTTAAATATCCTAATCTTCGTACTTATATTCAAATGCCGGCATAAGCTGAAGCTTAAACAAATTCTGCTTGTGCTTTTTGTCAATAATTTCTTTTGTTTTCTCGTCCTCTATTACACCCTGACGAATGTATCTGTCAAGCTCGGCATAGGTAAAGCCAAGATTTTCTTCATCGGTTTTTCCGCATAAGCCATCTATCGGTGTTTTGTTGACAAGCTCCTCCGGCACACCCAAAACGCCACCAATTTCCTTTATTTCCGTAACCGTAAGGTAAGATAAAGGTGAGAAATCTCCGGCAGCATCACCGTATCTGGTGGAATATCCAACCCAATCTTCAGAAAGATTGCAAGTGTTGCAAACTCTGCCGTTGCAGCTTTGTGATATTGCATACAAGGTTGACATTCTTATTCTTGCAGGTAAATTATGTGTTGTCTGTGATGTCAGCTCAATTTCCTTTGGAAGGTTATTAAGCACTCCCTCAACAGCCTCTGCAATATTGACAACATAGTGCTTAATACCCAGATGATTTACCAAAAGATAAGCCATATCAATATCCGGCTGTTCCCCCTTCGGCATAAGCACACCGATAACTCTGTCTTTGCCCAAGGCTTCCACACATAGAGCGGCGGCAATGGAACTGTCTTTTCCTCCGGAAATACCAACTACTGCATTACAGCCCTTTCCGTTTTCTTCAAAAAAATCTCTTATCCACTCTACACAGGCATCCTTTGCTTTTTTTGCATTAAACATTGTGAAATACCTCCGATTGTTTTTTACAGTTTATTTATGGCGTTAACTGTCAGCTCATAATCATGCTGAACAGCAGAAAAACAAGTTTTTGCACTTTCCAAATCTTTTACCCTAAGGTGCTCTGTAATCTCACAGGCTGAATTATACAACCTTGTAAATGCAAGATTTCCGCAAACCCCCTTTAGAGTGTGAGCAGCAGTAAAGGCAGCTTCTGTATCATCCTTGGCAATAGCCTCTGAAAGCAAAGAAAAACTGGTATCATTCAGAAATTTCAGCACAAATTTTTTAATCAGCATATCAATTTTCAGCGTTTTTATCATTTTCTGATAATCTCCGCCGCACTCCAGATAAAATTCTTCCAGTGTCATCCTTATTTCTCCTGTTTATTTGAAAGTTTTTTAATACACCTTAAGAAATCCTCAATGGTACTGTTCCACACATTTTTAAAGTTCTCAAAGCTGTGGCTGCACTCACTTCGGAATTCTGAGCCCAGAATAATACAGGCTTCATAAAGCTGTGTGCAATACATTGTTCCTACCACACCCACCAGTGTATGCATAACTTCTCTTGCCGATAAATAGTCCTTTTCCTTTATATACCGCCACATCAAATCACAGTCGTTTCCGTGGGAGGATAAAAACTGCTGCAGCAGAATAAAAACTGTTTCTTTGTCGCCAACAAGGGATAATAAATTCTCAAAGCTGAAAAATTCATAATCATCAATAAATTTTTCTTCCTCTTTGTTCGCAGACTGTTCGTTAGTGAATTCTCTTGTATTGAGAAGCTCTTCTATCTTTTCAGGCTCCAAAGGCTTGTAAAGACAGCTGTTTATTCCGCTCTTTATTAATCTTTCATCTGTATCTGCAATTTTATCTGCAGATATGGCAATAATAGGCGTTGTTTTGTCAAAGGTTCTGATTTCTTCGGAAGAAGCAAAACCGTCTTTTTCAGGCATTTGAATATCCATTAAAATCATATCGTATTTTTTACTCTTTGCTAATTCAACTGCCTCTTTGCCGCTTTGAACACCCTCTGCCTCAACACCACAGCCTTGTAGCATCAGTTTTTCGATTTCAAGAGTAATTTCGTTGTCATCTACAATAAGAACTTTCATTGGCAATTCTCCCGACAAGGACATCAACTCCCTGTTCCCTTATATGGTAAAGTATAGTATAAAATCTATTTTTTTGCAATGGTAGTATAAAATTTGTGATGTTTTCGGGTTTTTTATTTTTCTATTTCTTTTATAGTATTAATTTGTTATCCATGTTATAACTCCCTTATCATTTTGATAGGTTATTTGCCCTATCTTACTATCAATTTTTTATATCCTGTTCACAATTTTGTATATTAAATTTATTATATTTTTAACAAAATATAACGATGATGTTTGTGAACTTTTTATCTTGAAACTATTACCGTTTTTTGATAGCATATATATAGAGAAATAATTATTGCATCATACTAATACTTTTATAATATGTACGAAGTGTGTTTTATTTTAAAAAACACATCAGTTTACTAGGTGATTTGCTTATTTTTAGCTATTTATATGAGGAATGTCAATATGTTATTAACAAGTTGTCTAACCCTGTCTTTAGATAATTCTAAAGTCCTTTTTAAAGAACTTTTACTTTTTTATAAATTTAGGAGGATATTAT
>JAFLUK010000078.1 GCA_022508865.1 Oscillospiraceae bacterium
CTCCCTTAGCAGGGGAGCCTCTTCACCACTTGAGTAATCCTCCGTATGGCAAAGTGTATTGTTGTTGCAAAAATAAAATGGCGGAGGGGAAGGGATTCGAACCCTTGGTACCTTTCGGTATCACTAGTTTTCAAGACTAGCTCCTTAAACCGCTCGGACACCCCTCCGTGTTTTCGCAAGTTTTATTTTATCATAACAGTGTCGGCTTGTCAACATCAAAAGTAAAAAATTTATTCTTTTTTCTTATCTTATTCTAATTGAAATAAATTACAAAAAGTATTTGACTATTCTGTTACAAACATATATAATAAACGGGTAGTGCAAATTTAATATTTGTTTCCGTAGCTCAGTAGGATAGAGCGATCGCCTCCTAAGCGATAGGTCGGAGGTTCGAATCCTCTCGGGAACGCCAAAAGAAAACGACAATGTTCTTTGGGATGTTGTTGTTTTCTTTTTACCTTATTATACTATAATGAAATAAAAACCGCCAAAACGAAAGAAAATAATCCCTTATATTGTGGCTGAACAGGAAAAATAAAATTCTTTTTATACAATATAACACAAAATATAGTAATATTTGTAAATTGGTTTAAATTAAACTATAGTTAAAAAATTGTGATTATTAAGGGGAAAGTTCAGTGTATTTGTTATTTTATGTAACTGAATTGTAATTATTTCTTAACTTGTATCGGAGATATATTGTGTTATAATTATCTTAAAGAAAATTACATTCCAAGTCGTAGGGGGAAAGATTATGAAATGTCCATATTGCGGATATGAAGAAAGCAAGGTTATTGACTCAAGGCCGGCTGACGACGGAGAGAGAATTCGCCGCCGTAGAGAGTGCCTTGGTTGTCACAAAAGATTTACTACTCACGAGGTTATTGAAAGTGTGCCGATTATCGTTGTTAAGCGTGACAAATCGAGAGAAGTGTTTGACCGCAACAAGCTGACAGGCGGTATTTTAAGAGCTTGTGAAAAGCGTCCTGTATCTTTGGATCAGATTGAGTCAGTAGTAGACTCTATTGAAAGCATGCTTCAAAGCTCACTTGACCGAGAGGTTACTTCACAGACAATAGGCGAGCTGACTATGGAAAAGATGAAAGATATTGACGAGGTAGCCTATGTTCGTTTTGCATCTGTTTACCGTCAATTTAAAGATATTAACACATTTATGGAAGAACTTAATAAGTTACTAAAAGAAAAATAATAGATATATAATACTTTTATATTTTGGGATGATAAAAGAGGGTTACCATAGCGGTAGCCCTCTGTTAGTTTGTAAAAATTTTAATTATGCAGTTATATCAGCTATATTTATATAATAAATTGCAAATCCCGGATTATAGTTACCTAAACAGTCACATAATAATATAAGTACTTATTATAAAAATCTTTGGTAGTAACCAACAGCAAGTCGGTCGCATCGTTCATTTTCGGGATGACCGTCATGCCCCTTTACCCAATTATATGTAACCTTGTGTTTTTGGCACAGGGAATACAGCTCCTTCCAAAGATCCGGATTTTTTACAGGCTCATTTTTTGTTCTCATCCAATTCTTCGCTCTCCATTTTTCAACCCAGCCAAGGTTAAAGGCATTGCAGACATATTGAGAGTCAGAGTAAAGCTGTACGTCACAGGGCTCTTTTAGCAGCTTCAGGGCTTCTATCACCGCCATAAGCTCCATTCTGTTGTTAGTGGTTTCTCTTTCGCCGCCGCTGATTTCCTTTTCTGTACCCTTGTATCGCAGTATTGCACCATAACCGCCGGGACCGGGATTGCCGGAGCAGGCACCATCGGTGAATATTTCCACTGTTTTCATAAAATCCTCTTTTCAAAATATATTGTCTGTATGGCTATGTTATCATAACTTTGTGTTTTTTTCAACAATTTTAAAGCAACGGATTATATAAAAATCATGGGCGATAATCCTCTTTTATCTTATTGACTTTTTTACTCAAAAATAGTAAGATATAAGATGTTATATTTTGGGGTAGTGTTGCCGATTAGAGATAAATACTACTTTCTTATTGAATTAGTTCTTTGGTGATTGAATACCTGAACGGGATATGGGTATCATCACATTATCAATACATAAATTTACAGAAAACGGAGGTTATTTAGTGAGAATAGAAAAGAATAATTACAAAAGCAACTCAGGGTCTAAAAGTAACAATTATAAAAGTAATAATGTGAAAAATCTGCAAAACAATAGAAATAGTTTAAAAAGCGTAAATAACGGCAACAAAAAGAAGAATTTTGTCAGCAACAGCAAAAGAAACAGCAGTAAGATTAATCAAAATCGTAAATACAGCAAAAATAATTCTGCTGCAGAAAATAAACCTGCACCATCCATAAAGGTGTCTTTCCTTGGCGGTCTTAACGAAATCGGCAAAAATATTACCATGTTTGAATGTCAGGACGAAATTATTGTAATCGACTGCGGTATGGCTTTCCCCGATGGTGAAATGCTGGGTGTTGATTTGGTAATTCCTGATTTCACATATCTTTTGCAAAACAAGGATAAGGTAAAGGCAATAATTCTTACTCATGGTCACGAGGACCACATTGGCGGTTTACCTTATCTCCTTACGGATATTAGTGCGCCTCTCTACGGTACACCACTTACACTGGGTCTTGTTGAAAACAAGTTAAAGGAGCATTCACTTTTAAAGCAGGCAGAGCTCCGAACAATTAAGGCAGGTGAGTCTGTAAGAATTGGTAAGACAGTGGCAGAGTTCATCCATGTAAATCACTCCATTCCCGATGCAATCGGTGTGGCTCTCCATATGCCGGGAGGTACTATTGTCCACACAGGAGATTTCAAAATTGACTGTACACCAATTACGGGCGGTATGATTGACTTAAGCAGATTTGCTCGTCTTGGCGACGAGGGTGTACTCGCTCTTATGTCGGACTCAACAAATGCTTCACGTGCAGGCTACACACCTACAGAGCACACTGTATATGACAGCCTTAAAAGTCTTTTCCAAAAGGCAGAAAAAGAAAGAATTATTATTGCAACCTTTGCAAGTAATGTAAACAGAGTTCAGCAGATTATAAATTGCGCAAAGAAGTTTGGAAGAAAAGTAGCTTTCTCGGGAAGAAGTATGATTAACTATATGAAGGTAGCCAGCGAGCTTGGTTATCTTGAAATTCCCGAAAATATTATTATTGATATTGACCAAATCCCAAGCTACCCTCCGGAGGAGATTGTACTTGTTACAACCGGCTCACAGGGTGAGCCAATGTCTGCTTTGTCCAGAATGGCTTTTTCCGACCATAGAAAAATTACTGTTGGAACAGGTGACTTTATTATTATTTCTGCAAATCCTATTCCGGGCAACGAAAAATCTGTTGGCAATGTAGTAGATGAACTTCTCAAAAAGGGCTGTAAGGTTGTGTATGAGTCTATGTATGAGGTTCACGTGTCAGGCCATGCCTGTGCCGAGGAACTGAAAATCCTTACCAGCCTTGTAAAACCAAAGTACTATATCCCTGTTCACGGCGAGCAAAAGCATCTTCGAAAAAGTCAGGAAATTGCAGTTTCCCTTGGTATTGACAAGAAAAACACATTTATTGCAGATATTGGTACTACACTTGAAATTAACCGCGACTATATGAAGGAACTGCAAAAAGTTCCGGCCGGAAAGGTATTTGTTGACGGCCTTGGCGTAGGTGACGTAGGCAGTATTGTCCTTCGTGACAGAAAACATTTGGCGCAGGACGGCTTAATTATTATAGTTGCTTCCCTTGATATTTATGACGGTCACGTTATTTCCGGTCCCGACATTGTTTCACGAGGTTTTGTGTACGTTCGTGAAAGCGAAGATTTGATGAATGATGTTAAGCAAAGGGCATTGTCTGTGTTGGATGAATGTTGTGTAGGCAATGTTCACGAGTGGGGAGTAATCAAAAACCGCATCAAGGACGAGGTTGCCAAAGTAATTTTGGGAAAAACAGGCAGAAGCCCAATGATACTTCCAATACTTATGGAGGTTTAAGTTACAAATTATAATTCCGAATAAGAAATATAATTTGCTCTACGATAATTTTTTAAATTTTAAAAATAATTAAGAAAGGAGACACCATATGAACAGAAAGAATTGGACATTAACACCGTATTTTGTAATTTTTTCATTGCTTATGTTTGCTATGTCCTTCATATCGGTAAGATACAATCCCTATCTTTCTATGGCAGAGTTTGGTGTCTCTTTTGCTTCTTTGATATTTGTAATTGTTATGAATATCAAATTCAGAAAATATATCAGAAATATAGTAAAAAGTGTTGTGCGTAATACAGAGGGCACAGAACATATTTATCTTGAAAACTTCAGTTTTCCCGTTGTTGTTGCAGGTGCTCAAGATGACATTGTATGGTGCAACAGTAGTTTTGTTATTGATATCTGCAAGGGCAAGGATCCTGTAGGTAATGACATAAGTCATTTTGTTCTTGGCAAGGATTTACACCGCTTCATTGGAGGCAAGCCTGTGAAAATCCGACTTGGAGAAAAATACTATAGGGTATATGGTAATGCCGCAGGTGAATCAACTGTACTTTACTATATTGACGATACATACTACAGTAATTTAGAAAAAGAGTTTAATAACAAAAAGGCATCTGTTGCAATAGCCCTTTTTGATAATGCTGATGATTTTGACACTGACTCGGATGGAGAAACACAGGGTGAAATTCTCCTTGCAGTGGAAAAAGCTATTCAGAAATGGGCAACAGATACAAATTCTATTTGTTGCAAAATTTCTTCAAAAAGATATATGCTGATTTTTGAAGAAAGAACGCTGAAAAGAATAATTGAGGATAAATTCAAAATCCTTGAGGATATAAGAGATATAAGGCTCAATGGAAAAAGTGCCACAATATCTGTTGGCATAGGCAGAGGTAAGGATAATTTGCGTGAGAGTGATTTTCAGGCAAGAAAAGCTCTGGAAATGGCTTTGGGCAGAGGCGGCGACCAGGTTGCAATTTCTGTTAACGGAGAATACGAATTCTTTGGCGGTGTATCCGGCGGAGTTGAAAGACGCAGTAAGGTAAGAACCAGAACCTTTGCAGAAAACATTATGGGGATTATAAAATCCTCTGACAATGTAATCCTTATGGGTCACAATTTCAGCGATTTGGACTGTGTTGGGGCATCAATCGGACTGTATAGCACAATTTCCAAATCTATTGGCAAAGAAGCCTGTATTGCCTGTAATATAAACAGAAGTCTTGCAAAGCAGCTTATTGACGACAGTATTAACCACGGCGGATTAAGTAATGCATTTATTACCCCTGAAGAAGCACTAAAAAAGATTAACGAGGATACATTGCTGATAATTCTGGATACTCATATTAGCTCCTTCTTGGAGAGTGAGGAAATCTATCAAAAGTGCAATAAGGTAATTGTAATTGACCACCACAGAAAAATGGTTGACTTCATTAAGGATGCTCTGGTATTTTTCCACGAGCCTACTGTGTCATCAACCTGTGAAATGGTGTCGGAGCTTATCAGCTATATGGGGGATGACTACCTCAGCAGCTTTGAGGCAGAAGCCCTTCTTGCAGGTATGATGCTGGATACCAAAAATTTTGTAATCAAAACAGGCGTAAGAACCTTTGAAGCAGCTGCATATCTTAAACAAAAGGGCGCAGATACCGTTAGTGTAAAAAGATTTTTTGCAGGCGGAATAGACGAATACAGAGATAAGTCAAAAATTGTTTCAATGGCGAAAATATCAGGGCACAATGCAATAGCCTTTGCAGAGGATGATATGAATAACATTCGCATTGTGTCATCCCAGGCGGCTGATGATTTGCTGGGTGTGGAGGGTGTGTACGCTTCCTTTGTAATTTATAAAATTGACCCTGAAACAACAGGAATTTCCGCCCGAAGCTACGGTAAGGTAAACGTACAAAGAATAATGGAAGAACTTGGCGGCGGCGGCCACCTTACTATGGCGGCTTGCCAGATTAAAATAACTGATAAATATGAGGCAGAAAAAATGCTTCTGTCAGCAATTAATAAAGTAGGATATGTGAGGTAAAAATCAATGAAAGTAGTATTAAAGCAGGATGTAAAGAAGCTGGGTAAAAAGGGTGAGCTTGTAGAAACATCCGATGGTTACGCTAGAAACTATCTCTTCCCGAGAGATTTGGCTATGCAGGCAAATAATCAGGCTATGAACGAGCTGAAAAATGCAGAAAGCAGTAAACAGTTCAAGATAGATACACAGGTTAAAGAGGCAACTGCTAACAAGGAACGCCTTGAGGGGAAAATCTTCAAAATGACTGCAAAGGCAGGCAGCAACGGTAAGCTTTTCGGCTCTGTTACCGCCAAGGAAATTTCACAGGAAATAAAGAAGCAGTATAATATTATTGTGGATAAAAGAAAGATTACACTTGATACCGATATAAAGGCATTTGGAACATATAATGCAAGCGTCAAGCTGTATAACGGAATTGTGGCAAATATCAAGGTTCAGGTTTCGGAAGCATAAGAAACATAAAAAGAATAAAAGGAATAATTATATTCAGGTATAGATAAAGCAAGAGGAAAATCAGATGGCAGATTCAAATTTTCTTAGTTCAGCAGGAACATATGACGGTATGAACTTGCCCTACAGCCCAGAGGCTGAACAGGCGGTGCTGGGTGCAGTTCTTATGGACTCAAGCTGTATTGACAAGGTGATGGGCTTAGTTCCAAGTCCTGATTACTTCTACATTACAACACACAAAACTATATACAGTAAAATGCTTGAAATGTTTACAGAGTCAAGACCGATTGATATTGTAACCATTCTTGAAGCCTTAAAGGGCGAGAGAGACTATGACGAAGCAACAGGAAAAACTTACCTTGTCAGCCTTGCAAGCAATTGCCCCTCAATTTCAAATGTTGAGGTGTATGCAACACTTGTAAGAGATAAGTACAGCCTGCGTCAGTTGATTACCGCATCAAGGGACATAATAG
>JAFLUK010000079.1 GCA_022508865.1 Oscillospiraceae bacterium
AAATTCAGAGGAAAGCAAATTTTCGATTGGATCACAATGGGAATTTCATCTTTTGACGAAATGAATAATATCCCAAAGTCTTTGCGTAGCGAATTACCCAAATATTGTTACATTTCTGTTGCAAATATTGAAAAAAAGCAGATTTCAAGTTATGATAAAACAGTTAAGTATCTTTTTAAATTTAATGATAATGAGTGTGTGGAATCTGTTGTAATGAGCTATCACCACGGTTACACAATTTGTATCTCAACACAGGTTGGATGCAAAATGGGCTGTACCTTTTGTGCAACAGGTCAGCAGGGCTTTACACGAAACCTTACGGCAGGAGAAATGCTTTGTCAGATAGAGTCTGCTCAAAGAGATTTGAACATAAGAATTTCCAACATTGTTTTAATGGGAATGGGAGAGCCTCTTGACAACTTTGACAATGTAATCCGTTTTCTTGATTTAGTATCATGTGAGGGCGGGCTTAACATTGGAAAAAGGCACATTACACTTTCTACATGCGGTGTAGTACCACGAATTTACGATTTGGCAGATAAGAATTTTCAGATTACTCTGTCAGTTTCCCTTCACGCTCCTAACGACAGTCTTCGAAGCACAACGATGCCGATTAACAACGCATATAATATTGATGAACTTATAAAGGCAATTAAGTATTACATAGATAAAACAAACAGAAGAATAAGCTTTGAATACGCTATGATAGACGGTGTAAATGACAGTGACTTTTACGCAAATCAGCTTGGCAAGCTGATAAAGGGTATGTTGTGTCACGTTAATCTTATACCTGTAAATTCCGTTAAGGGAACATCGTATAGAAAAAGCAATAATCAAAGGCTGATGTCTTTTATTGAAATATTAAGCAAATACGGCATTACCGCCACTGTGAGAAGAACTCTTGGCAGTGACATAGATGCAAGTTGCGGTCAGCTGAAAAGTAAGTACAAGGAAGAGGGGGAGTAATTTTGGAAATTTTAAGCAAAACAGACAGAGGACTGGTGCGAAGTGACAATCAGGATTATTGCCTTTCAGGCAAAATATCCGACAACTGCGCTTGGGCAGTTGTATGTGACGGTATGGGTGGTGCAAACGGCGGACATACCGCTTCAACAACAGCCTCGGAGTACATAGCCAGAGAAATTCAAAATTTATATACCAACGACTTTACAAAGGAAGAACTTGTTGCCCTGATGATAAATATTGTTGTAGGCGCTAATCTTGAGGTGTATAACATAGCCAGAAAGAACGTTGAACTTATGGGTATGGGCACAACATGCGAACTTGTCTTTGTAAGGGATAGCGTTGCCCACATTGTACACGTTGGTGACTCACGAACATATCTTTTCAGAAACAACAAAATGATTCAGCTTACAGAGGACCACTCCCTTGTACAGGAAATGGTAAAGAGGGGAGAAATTACCCAGGAAGAAGCAAGAAATCACCCCAATAAGAACTTTATCACCAGAGCAGTAGGAGTAAGGAATTTTATAGAAACTGACTATATAGAACAAGAATTGCAGCCAAACGATGCTATACTTATCTGCACAGACGGACTTACAAACTGTGTAACTGACGAAGAAATGACAGAAATTGTTAAAAACAACAGAGGCGACATACGAGTAAAGAAACTTGTGGACAAAGCCAAAGACGGCGGCGGAACAGATAACATTACCGTCATTGTAATTCAGTAAATACATATTTTTGCTATATAGAGATTATAGAGATTTTTTCATAAGAAACACTAGAGAACTATTAGAAGATATTTTAGAAGAAACTTGAAATAAAAGGAGTAGCCATGGATAAATATACAGGAAAAAAGCTTGATGGCCGTTACGAAATACACGAGCTTATCGGTGTTGGAGGTATGGCTAATGTCTACAGATGCTACGATACTGTTGATGACAGAGAGGTTGCAATTAAAATTCTAAAGGATGAATTTCTTGATAATGCAGATTTCATCCGTAGATTTAAAAACGAAAGCAAGGCTATAGCAGTGCTTTCACATCCCAATATTGTAAGAGTTTATGATGTTTCATTTGGCGATATGATTCAGTATATTGTTATGGAATATATTGATGGTATCACCTTAAAGGAGTATATTGCGCTTCAGGGTATAATCAAGTGGAAAGAGGCTCTCCACCTTACAACACAAATTTTGAGAGCGCTTCAGCACGCCCACGAAAAGGGAATTGTCCATCGTGACATCAAACCCCAGAATATAATGCTTTTGCAGGATGGCACTATAAAGGTAACAGACTTTGGCATTGCAAGAAACTTCAATTCTGCAACAAGAACAATGACAGAGCAGGCAATAGGCTCTGTTCACTATATTGCTCCGGAGCAAGCAAAGGGCGGCAACACAGACGGCAAAACCGATATATATTCTATCGGTGTAATGATGTACGAAATGCTTACAGGCAAATTGCCTTTTGTGGCAGACAATGCAGTGTCCGTTGCCATTATGCAGCTTCAGTCTACACCAAAGCTGCCAAGGGATATTAACCCTGACATTCCATACGGTTTACAGGAAATCACTGTTCATGCAATGGAAAAAAATCCTGTGAGAAGGTATGAATCAGCACAGGCTATGCTGAATGATATTGACAGATTCAGACTGAATCCTGCAATAGTATTCGGCTATACACTTCCCAAAGCAGGGGATCATCAGACTATTGAAGACCCTATGAAAAAGGATGCTAGAAGGAAAAAGTCCGAAGAACAGAAAAACAGAGAACCATACGAATCAGAGCTTGATGACGGGGAAGAAAAGAAAGAAAAATCTCCAAAGCTTTCAGCTGTTTACGGCGTATTGATTTCACTTGTAATTTGTATAGTGGGCTTCGGCTTCTACTTCCTGTTTAATGCACTTGCCGGCGGCCCTGCAGAAACATCGGTGCCTGACTTTGTAGGCAAGACAATTGTTGACGTAAAGCAGGATTCCCAGTACAATTTCCACTATGAAATTGATTTTGAATATGATTCATCAAAAGAGGAGGGAGTTATTCTTTCCCAAAAGCCAGAGGCTTCATCAAAGATGATAAAACAGGGTGCAACCATTGAACTTACCGTTAACGGTAAGGATTCAGAGGTTACTGTACCACATCTTATAAATACAACAGAGAAGGACGCCATAGAGCAGTTAGAAAGCAGAAACCTTGTTCCCGAAATTGTCTATATTCGCAGTGATGAGGTTAATGCTGATTACGTATCTTCCGAATTCCCAAATCCCGGAGAAAAGGCTACAATTGGCTCAACTGTGTATATCTATGTTTCCAAGGGTGCAGTTCCCGAAAGAGTCAGAGTTCCCGACGTAACAGGAAAAAGCCTTGCGGAAGCACAGGCAGAGCTTGAAGAGTTGGGTCTTGAAGTTGAATACGAATATGATAACGAAAGCTATGAAAAAAGAGATGAAGTTATCCGTCAGAATCCACTACAATATGGCAAGGTAAAGAAGGGTTATGTAGTTAAGCTTGTGCTTTCCGCAGGCAAAAAGGATGCCCAGTCCATTGATATTGAAATTCAGCTCCCAAGGGACGAAAAGAACAATGTGTCACTGCAAATTATATTTGATGGTGATGTGTTTGTAACCACAAACCTTGTACCAGCTGACAGAAAGAAATATAAGTTTACACTGGAAGGTACAGAAACCGACTCAAAGGTTCAGGTGTATCTTAACGGCCAGTTATATCAGGAATATGTTATTGACTTCCAGAATAAAACTGCCATACCAACCTACCACGAATATATTGTGGAAACTACTGCACCTGCAACAGAGCCAACATCTGTTCCGAAGACAAATTCACCTGCTACGAATCCAAATATTACAACACCTCCGGCAGAAACCGATCCAATACAGGATGTAACCGATGATGAGCCTACAACAGCAGAGGCAAATGGCGGAGATTTTGAATAATTCGGAGTAAATTTTGTATGACCGATAGTATGGCAAAAACAGAAAAAGGTGTTATTATAAAGGGAATCGGAGGCTTTTACTATGTAGAAGTCTCCGACAAAATATATGAATGTAAAGCAAGAGGAGTGTTCAGAAAGAAAAACAACACACCTCTTGTTGGCGATTTAGTGACAATTTCCATTACCGATAACGGATACTGCACAATAGAAAAAATTCATCATAGAAAAAACTCTCTTGTCAGACCGCCGATTGCAAATATAGACACTTTGGTAATTGTTTGCAGCACAGTGTCACCATCGCCAAATTACACAGTAATTGACAAAATGGTGTCCTCGGCAGTCTATAACGGCATTGAGCCTGTAATAGTAATTTCAAAGTCAGACATAAAGGACGGTAAAGAAATTTTTGATATTTACAAAAAAACGGGAATAAAAACAGTTCTATATTCATCTGTAACCCATGAGGGATTGGAAGAAATCCGTTCACTTCTTCCAAACAAAATCACAGCATTCACAGGCAACAGTGGTGTGGGCAAGTCTACTTTGCTAAATAAGCTGTTTCCTGATTTTAATTTAGAAACAGGGGAAATCAGCGAAAAGCTTGGCAGAGGCAGACATACCACCAGAACAGTTGAGCTTATAAAAACACAGAATGGATATGTTTCCGATACCCCTGGTTTTTCCACAGTTCAGCTGGAAAAATTCAATATGATTAACAAGGATGAGTTACAGCATACTTTCCCCGAATTTCAAGAGTTTCTTGGGGAATGTCGTTTTACCTCCTGTAGTCACATCTGCGAAAAAGGCTGTGCAATTACAGAAAAGGTAAAGGACGGAACAATTCCAAAGTCAAGACATAACAGCTATGTTGAAATGTATAACGAAATAAAAGATATTAAGGAATGGGAGCGACGAAAATGAGATGTGTAATTATTTCAGGTTCACCTGATGCAAATATTAACGAAATAAAAAGCCTTTGCACAGAAAATGATTTTATCGTATGTGCAGATTCAGGTTATTCCTTTGCAAAACAAGCAGGTGTAACTCCTGATTTGATTATAGGAGATTTCGATTCCCTAAAGGAAGAGCTTCCAAAGGATACAGAGATTGTTAAGCTGAATACACACAAGGACGACACCGATACCGATCATTGTGTTATGGAATGTATCAGAAGGGGATATAGAGATTTTCTTCTCCTGGGTTCTATAGGCGGCAGAACAGACCATACATTTGCTAATATTGCAATTTTGGCTTTTCTTTCAGAGTACCACTACAAGGGAGAAGCAAGAAATAATGGTGAAGAAATACGTATTGTCAACAAGGGTTCCTACAAATTTAATGGCAGAAAGGGACTTACCTTTTCAGTGTTCCCTTACGGTTGCGAAAGTGTAAATGTAACCTACAAAGGTGCGGAATACCCCTTGGACAGCTATACCCTCACATATAATGTTTCTCGCGGAATAAGCAATATGTTCACAGAGGATGAAGCAGAAATTCAGATTAACAGCGGCAGAGCAATTGTTTTTGTGTATCATAACAGAGAGGTAGTATAAATGCTCTATGATATTTGCGGACTTAAGGTTTCCTACGAAGCAAAATACCAACAAACTATAATTCGTTCAGAAAAATATATTTCCTGCGACCAAAACCAAACTCCTGATATAGTAATAGATATAACAGAAGAAAGAATTGATAACTACATATCTGTTTACCCCAATATTTCACGTTCGCTGGCAGAATATGTAATTATCGGCGCAGTCTTTTATGAAAAAATTCTGGATTTTAATGCCTTTCTTCTTCATTCCTCTGCAATTGAAGTTGACGGCAAGGCGTATCTTTTCACAGCAGACAGCGGAACAGGCAAATCAACACATACAAGCCTATGGAGAGAATATTTTGGTGACAGAGCAACTATGATAAATGACGATAAGCCTGTTATCAGAATGATAGACAACAAGTTATATGCCTGCGGCACACCATTTTCAGGTAAGCACGACATCAATAAAAATATTCTTATTCCAATTCAAGGTATTTGTTATCTGAACAGAGGTTTGGAAAATAAAATTGAAAAAATGAACTCTAGGGATGCTCTTATTGTAATTATGAATCAAACCTTGAGAGTAGATGATAAGCTGAAAATGCTGAATCTGTTTGATATGCTTGATGAAGTGCTATGTAACGTAAATGTATATAAACTCTATTGCAACATCAGCAAAGAAGCTGTAGAAACAGCCTACAACGGTATGAAGGGTGACAGTAACTAAATGGGTAAAAAACAAGACAAAACAAATGTAATGCGAATACTCGACCAAAAGAAGATTAATTACAAATGTTTTGAATATGACAATACAAAGTTAAGTGCCACCCAGGTTGCACAGTCACTTAACATAAAGGTGGGAATGCTTTTCAAGACCTTGGTAACAGTTGCAAAAAGCAAGGAGCACTACGTGTTTATGGTACCTGCAGAAAAGGAGCTTGACTTAAAAAAGGCGGCAAAAGCAGCAGGAGAAAAGTCTATAGAAATGCTTCCTCAAAAGGAGCTGTTGCCCCTTACAGGCTATATTCATGGAGGCTGCTCACCTATAGGAATGAAAAAGCAGTACAAAACTTTTATTGACATCACAGCAGTAGATCACGAAGAAATTTTCTTTTCAGCAGGTAAGATAGGACATCAGGTATGTATGCCCCTCACATCATTGCAAAAGGCAATTTCTGTCACACCCATTGATATAGTTAAGGATAAGTAAAAACTATTTAGTTACGGCACACATATGATATACATTATTAAAATTTTTTCTTGATTTTCTAATTTATTTATGATACAATGAACAAGCTATGGGGATGTAGCTCAGCTGGGAGAGTACCACAATGGCATTGTGGGAGTCGAGGGTTCGAGCCCCTTCATCTCCACCACAAAAAGACCATACCATTGATACAATTTCAATGGTGTGGTCTTTTGGATTATTTAAGACATTACTTGTTGATTAACCTTTAAACAGAAGACCA
>JAFLUK010000008.1 GCA_022508865.1 Oscillospiraceae bacterium
TAAACAAGGTTTTTAGGTACATTTTCTGTACCATCTGTACCCATAGTGTACACAAGGCTTGTACCTACCTGCTGACACTTTCCGAGGGCTCTTGCTGTTGGCAGATTTGACACTGTTTTCCACTTGGATGAGGAATACTTCCTTACTTCGGTGGAAAGGGAACCCTTTTCCATATCATATCCGCCAATAAGGTAAAGACTGTTGTTGTACACTGCAATAGAAGGTTTCTTGATGTTATCAAAGTCATATTTGATAAAGCTGCACTTTTGATTTTTTATGTTCATCTTTACAATTACAGATTCTGACGCATATTCATCACCACCATACATGGAACACAGGGAAAGATCAACAATGTAGTACAAATATCCGCCGTAATAGGTAAGTGAATAGCCAGAATAACTGTGTTTTGATTGGTTAATTGATTCTTTGAAATACTCGTCCAAATCACAGTCCATTAATTCTGGAATTGCCAAATAGTATTCCTCTCCGGATTTGTTGATAACAGGATAGTAGGACAATTCTCCGGTTTTTGCTGACAGTGAATAAATATTCTTACCGTCTGTGGCCAGCTCATCACCATTAAGTCCGGTTAATTCTATATAACCCCTTGTGTACTTTGTTCCTGAAGTAATATATGATGTCATAACACTGTAACCTTCAGGTGTTTCCACCTTTGCTGTGGAGTTACCACGGATTGTATCTTTAAGAACTATTTTCCTATCTGTAATTGATTCAGGTATTACAGTTTTTCCGTCAACAGACACTGTTGCACCCGAAAGATTAATGCCTGTTACAGTAGGTTTGTTGTTCTCAGTTTTGTACTCTTCTATAACAGGAACTTTTTCGTCTATCTTACTAAGGTCAAGACTTCCACCTGAAATACATTTATCCTCAAGGGATTTGGTTTGCATGATACTGCACTTGATTCTCTCTACAATTTCCTGAGCTTTAAGGTCACTTCTCTTTTCTTTTAATAGAGCCACTGCACCTGTAACAGCAGGGGCCGCCATTGAAGTACCTGTATAGTAGTCATACTTACCAAAGTATTCTTCCTCATTCTTTGTACCGTTAGAAATACCAATATTGTCAAAAAACAGTGTGTAATCACCTTCTAATCCACAGGATATTGCAACAACCAGCTTTCTGTTGCCTGATGGGTTTTCCGGCATTTGTTCATAAATATGTGACCAACTGTCTGATGAATAATAAAGAAAATCACCGGCAAATGCCTGATTAAGAGTTGTTAAACTAACAGGTGTATCCCCGTCTAAATCAAAAACAGCATATTGCGGAATTAATAAAAAGAAATTGTCGCCATCATCATCAGGCACTTTTGCGCTCCTTGTCATCATACTTAAGTAAGGATTCTGTTCTCCTTTTTTTGCGGTGTAGGGGATTGAGAATGTGTATATATCTCCTTCTTTTGCATTCTTTATTTCCCATTTTATACTGCTGTCGTTACCAAGGCTGTCAGAGAAATAGTCATTTTTAACCTCTGTAACAGTTGATGAACCCTTGCCCATATCAAATTCAGTTTTTATACCAAATTCCTTTGACTTGTACATCTGTGTTCTTTCCTGTACATCGCTATAGTTATTTGGAATAAAACAATTGTAATTTACAGTGGACAGTATATTTGAACCGGGAGCAGTTAAATCAACTGTCTTTTTACCATAATTTGAATAATCTGCAAGGTTACCCTTTTCGTCTGTTGCCCCAACTGAAATAATGTAGTTGCTGTCAAAGCATGCAGGGAAAGTTTTTTCCATACCATATTGAGATAGATGTACGTCTTTTCCGTTACTAAAATAATCATCCCAATCGTCCCAATAATTAAGGTACTCTGAATATGGGGTAATCGTATCCATATCTACGCTGTCATTACCTGCTGCACAAACAGATATGGCACCCTTCTCGCCCACTGTATTAATGATTTCTTCAAGAATTTCATCATACATATCTGTGCCCCAGGAGTCATTGATTGCCACAACATTTACACCCAGCTTCATTGCTCTGTAGATGTAGTTATATGCTGCTACAGCATCCTGTGTAGTGCCTTGACCTTCGGAATCCAGATATTTGACAGCCATAATTTTGCTATCCCTGCTAATACCGGCAATACCCTCTTTGTTATCCTGCTGTGCTGCAATAATACCTGCACAGTGAGTACCGTGACCGTTGTTGTCCATAGGCTCTAAATCCTTGTTTTCTCCTGTGAAATCAAAGCCATAAGTACCCTTTAGCTTCTTTGGATATGGATTAATCCACATTTTGTCCTTTAAATCAGGGTGAGTATAGTCAACACCCGTATCTACAACTGCAATAACAGGGGCATCTTTGGCGGTTGCTTTCTCATTCCATAGCTTTTGAGGTTTAATATCATTACCCTTTTTGCCGCCATTTTGACCCTTGTTTTCCAGTGTCCATTGATAGTCACTGTAGGTATCGTCAGTAAGAGCTGAAGCCTTGTAAATAAAATTAGGACCTGCCTTTAACACTCCTTCTTTACCTTGCAAATCCTTTAGAATTTCCTTGGTGGAAAGCTTTTTTGAAGAAACTGTTGCTACAGAAAATCCGTTTCTCTTATCGCTGAAGTTTTCAACATCGTCAACAACAATACTGCCGCTGACATCAAGAGCTGTACTTAAACTACAGCCAGAGGAAACAAGACCCTCTTCCTCAAGCAGTACCACAGCTTCACCCTCAATATAGCTTTTTGGCTTTTCCTGCTGTGTTTTATCTGTTTCTTTTTTTGCTCCAAGAACAAATGGAGCTTCGTTTGTTTCTGCCTGTGCAAAATCCCCCACTGCAAAAACAGAAAACAGCATTGTCAGTGTGAGTATTATTGCAAAAACACCTTTAGAATTTTTCATATTTACCTCCTGTACAATTTTTTACAATTATACAACAATCTCTTTAAAATGTAAACAGTTAAATATTAATTATATAAATAAACTTAACAACTGTGTACATTTTTAAAAAGACAGCTTCCCCGCAATTTAGAGAAAGCTGTCTGAATTTGATACATATTATGCTTTATTATGCTTTTTGGAAATCTGCCTTGCTGTGCTTGCAGAGGGGACACATAAAGTCATCAGGAAGTTCCTCAAAAGGAGTTCCTGCAGGAATACCCTGTTCAGGCATTCCCTTTGCCTCATCATATGTCCAGCCGCAAATTTTGCAAACCCAAACATTGCTTCCCTTTGCCGCAGCAGCCGGTTTTGGCTTTACATTCTTGTGATAATAATCGTAGTCGAGGGTTGCCTTGTCGCTGAGCTTAACACCGTCTGTTACATCTGCAATGAACATAATGTGTGTACCCAAATCCACTTCCTGAACTACCTTACCTGAAAGATATGCATTTGTATACTTTGGAATATATCTGATACCGTTTGCGGAACGCAGAGCATCTCCTGTGCAATTAGCAAACTTATCAACAGTTTTTCCGCTTTGGAAACCAAAATTCTCAAACACCTTAAATGGTGTTTCCTGTGTGAGAACAGACACATTGAAGATACCTGTCTGTTTTATCATATCGCAGGTATAGTTCTGCTTATTAACTGTAATTTCTATTCTGTTGGGATTTGAAGTTACCTGCTGAACAGTATTTATGATACAACCGTTGTCCTTTGCACCAACCTTTGCTGTAAGAACATAAAGGCCGTAATTCACACTGAACATTGACTCTTCTTCAAAAACGTGCTGTGTCAAAAGCTCATCAACAAGGTGGCTCATTGTGTTTTCTGTTTCCTCTGTCATTGCTGAACGGATAGAAACAAGTGTCGGACAGATTTCTATATTTTTCATACTTGTAAGGTACTCTGTCATTACTCTACCTGCACTTGGTGCCCATGAGCCGTTTTCGATAATACCAACCTTTCTGTTCTGATAAGCCTTTGTCTTAAGGTGATGGAGGAAATCCTGCATTGGCGGGAATACATCTGCGTCATATGATGGAGCTGCCACTACCATCATATCATAGCGGAATGCATCTTCCACAGCCTCTGCAATGTCACATCTTGCAAGGTCGGTTAAAACTATCTTTCTGTCTGTCTTCTCCTTTAACATTTCTGCAAACTTTAGGATAGCTGTCCTTGTGTTACCATGGATTGAGCAATAAGCTATGAAAATGCCTTCTGATTCAGGCTTGTATGATGACCATGTATCATAAAGACCGATATAGTAGCCCAGATTTTCCTTAAGTATAGGACCGTGGGTCGGACAAATTGTCTGAATGTCCAGCCTTGCAGCTTTTTTAAGCAGCGCCTGTACCTGTGCGCCGTACTTACCTACAATATTAAAGTAGTATCTTCTTGCTTCACAAGCCCAATCCTCATCAGTGTCAAGAGCACCAAACTTACCGAATCCGTCTGCCGAGAACAGGATTTTGTCAAAGCTATCATAGGATACCATAACCTCTGGCCAGTGTACCATTGGTGCCATAACAAAGGTTAATTCATGCTTGCCGAGATTAAGTGTATTTCCCTCTGCAACAATAATAGCATTGTCAGGCATATCAATGCCTGTGAACTGCTTTAAAATTTGGAATGTTTTTTTGTTGCCAACAAGACTGATATTCGGATACTTGTCCATACATGCCTTAACTGAACCTGCGTGGTCAGGCTCCATATGATGAATAATAAGATAGGTTGGAGTTTTGCCCTCAAGTGCTTCCTCCAGATTTGCAAGCCATTCATCTGTTTTTCTTTTGTCCACTGTGTCTATAACTGCAATTTCCTCATCAAGGACTACATATGAGTTGTATGCAATTCCGTTTGGAATGATATATTGGCTTTCAAACAAATCGAGAGTTTTGTCGTCACAGCCAATATACTTTACTGTATCTGAAACATATGGTTTCATAAATTCTCCTCCTGTTTTTTAATTATTTCTGCATTGTTATAAGTTTAACATAACAAGATACTTTATTTATTCTAAAATAGAATGATTTTTGTTTTATTTAACTTTCTTATACATAAACTTTTAAATGTAACTTGATAGATTTTTAAATTAGTGATAGAATTTATAGATAACATAAAATTACGTATAGAAATTAAGAGGTGACTTATTTGAGAAAAGTTCTTAAACATTTCAAACCATCCGTACTGCCTATACTGTTTGTAATTTTTTTGCTGGCAGTACAGGCATACAGCGACTTGGCACTCCCCTCCTATATGAGTAATATTGTCAATGTAGGAATTCAGCAAGCCGGTATTGACAGCGTTACTCCGCAAAAGGCACCTAAAGAGGAAATGGACAAAATTTTTCTCCTTATGGATAAGGAGGACGCAGACTTTGTAAGCTCCTGCTATAAAGAGGATAAGTATAAAGACATAGATATTCTTGTGCTAAAAGATAATATCTCTGAAAAAAACACCCAAAAACTTGCAAAAATTCTTCAAACTCCTATGCTTATCACCAATATGATTACCCAGTCGGATAATGGAAAGTTCAACTCACAGTCAAGCACAGGAAGCGTTGACAAGGATAAGTTTGAAAAGATGATGCAGGATGCCCAAAAGGCTATGACACCTGAAAATCAAAAAAAGCTTATGGAGATGGTACAGTCCGGCAAAAAGCTTGATATATTCTCTGTTCTCCCTCTCCTTGATGACAACACAAGGCAAAAACTTACAGAGGGTATCAAAGAACAAATTAAAGGAATTGAAAGTCTTGGCGATGACAGCATTAAGCAGATTGTTATTCCCTACACAGAGAGCATTATAAAAAGTGCAGGGGTAGACACAGACAGCTTAAGGCTTGACTATCTTATTAAGTCAGGTCTTACCATGCTTATTTATGTTGTACTTATCTTTATTTGTATGACTCTTATAGGATTGCTTTCTTCTGTTATCAGTGCAAGATTTGCAATGGATTTAAGAAGCCACGCATATAATCAGATTATTAACTTCTCGTCAAATGAGTCAAATATATTCAGCAATGCTTCTCTGATTACCAGATGTACAAATGACGTACAACAAATTCAGATTGTTATTATTCTTATGTTGAGAATGATTTTATATGCACCGATTATCGGTGTCGGCGCACTATTCAAGGTTATGAGTATGGGAAGCACAATGACTTGGGTTATAGGTCTTTCTGTAGGTGTTATCATGACGCTTGTGGTAGGTCTTATGGTTGTTGCCATGCCAAAGTTCACTGTACTGCAAAAGCTTATTGACAGACTTAATCTGGTTTCAAGAGAAATTCTTACAGGTCTGCCTGTTATCAGAGCCTTCAGCAGAGAAAAATATGAGGAAAAACGCTTTGAAAAGGCAAATACCGATTTGACCGGAACCAATCTTTTTGTAAACCGTGTTATGGCTGTTATGATGCCTGCTATGATGCTTGTTATGAACGGCTCCTGTGTACTGATTGTATGGGTAGGCTCCAAAGAAATTGACAGCGGCAACATTCAGGTTGGAGATATTATGGCATTCATTCAGTATACAATGCAGATTATTATTTCCTTTCTGATGATTTGTATGGCAAGTATTATGCTTCCAAGAGCAATTGTATCTGCAAAAAGACTTGGTGAAATTTACAGCACTGAAATTTCCATCAAAAACCCTGAAAAACCCAAGGAGTTTGACGACACTAAAAAGGGCTACCTTACCTTTGATGACGTTACCTTTACCTATCCCGGGGCTGACGAGCCTGTTCTCCGAAACATTTCTTTCACTGCAAAAACGGGTAAAACTACAGCAATTATCGGCTCAACAGGCAGTGGCAAAAGTACGCTTATTAATCTGATACCAAGGTTTTATGATGTAACAAAGGGTGCTGTTACTGTTGACGGCTGTAATGTAAAAGATGTTACCCTCGAAAATTTAAGAGGTAAAATCGGTTACGTTCCCCAAAAGGGTATGCTGTTTTCAGGCACAATTAAAAGCAATATTGCCTTTGCAGACGAAAATCTGTCTATGGATAAAATTAAAAGAGCGGCAGAAATTGCCCATGCAACGGAATTTATAGAACAAAAGCCAATGGGATATGATACAAATATAAGCCAGGGCGGTACTAATGTATCGGGCGGTCAAAGACAGAGACTTTCCATTGCAAGAGCCATTGCCACAGAGCCTGAAATTCTTATTTTTGACGACAGCTTCTCTGCACTTGACTTTAAGACAGATTTTGCTGTGAGAAAAGCTTTGCAGGAAAACATAAAAGACAGCACTGTAATTATTGTTGCACAGAGAATCAGTACTGTACTCAATGCTGACCAGATACTTGTTCTTGACAATGGTGAGGTTGTCGGCAAGGGTACACACAAAGAGTTGCTGGAAAACTGCCCGGTTTATCGTGATATTGCAGAAAGTCAGCTTTCAAAGGAGGAGTTACAGTAATGCGCGGACACGGAAAAAGGGGCGGCGTTGGCGCTCCTGTGGAAAAAGCAAAGGACTTTAAGGGTTCTGTAAAAAGTCTCCTTAAATATATCGGAAAATATAAAATAGCAATTATTATTGTTCTTATTTTTGCAGTTGGAAGCACTGTATTCAATGTTGTAGGACCTAAGATACTTGGTAATGCAACCACAGAGCTTTTCAATGGTGTTATAAGCAAATACACCGGCGGCATAGGCATTGACTTTGGCAAAATAGCAGGTATTCTGTTGGGACTTCTGTTTATTTACCTGACAAGCAGCGTTTGCGGATTTATCCAAAACTACCTTATGTCAACAGTTACACAAAAGGTTGGCTTCAGAATGAGAAGTGATATTTCCAAAAAAATCAATCTTCTGCCTATGAACTTCTTTGATAGAAAACAAACCGGCGAGACACTGTCTATTATTACCAATGACGTAGACACCTTGTGTATGAGCCTTAACCAGGTTGCAACCCAGGCTGTTACATCTGTTTCCACCATAATCGGTGTGCTTTATATGATGTTTTCCATCAGCTGGATTATGACTATTATTGCTTTGGTCATTCTGCCTGTTTCACTTGTATTTGTTTCTATTATTGCAAAACTTTCCCAAAAGCATTTCCGAAATCAGCAAGATTATCTTGGTCACGTAAACGGTCATATTGAGGAAACAATCAGCGGTGTTAATATTGTTCAGGCATTTAACACTGTTGAAAGAAACGAAAAGGAATTTGATAAGTCCAACGAAATGCTGTATAAATCAGCCTGGAAAAGCCAGTTTCTTTCCGGTCTTATGGGTCCTGTAATGCAGCTTATCGGCAATATAGCATATGTTGCAATTGCAGTACTTGGCGGTTATCTTGCAATTCAGGGTACAATAACCGTTGGTAATATTCAGTCATTTATTCAGTATGTAAGGCAATTCACCCAGCCAATTCAGCAAATGGCCCAGGTAAGCAATATGGTACAACAAATGACTGCCGCTGCCGAAAGAATCTTTGAATTTTTAGGCGAAGAGGAGGAACCTCAAAAGGCAGAAAACCACTGCAAAAAGCCAAACGGCGACAACATTACTGTTGAGGACATTACAGGCAATGTTACCTTTGACCATGTTAAATTCGGATATAATCCTGATAAAATTATCATTCACGATTTCTCTGCCGAAATAAAGCAGGGACAAAAGATCGCCATTGTAGGACCTACGGGGGCAGGTAAAACCACTATGATTAAACTGCTTATGAGATTCTATGACCTTAACGGCGGTCATATTCTGGTGGATGGCTATGACATTACAGACTTTGACAGAAGCGAACTCCGAGAACTCTATGGTATGGTACTTCAGGACACATGGCTGTTTACAGGCTCAATTATGGAGAATATCCGCTACGGTAAGTTAGATGCTACCGACGAAGAAGTAATTAATGCAGCAAAGGCTGCACACGTTCACAGCTTTGTTAAGCATCTGCCAAACGGCTACAATATGGAACTGAATGAAGAGGCATCCAATGTAAGCCAAGGTCAGAAGCAACTCCTTACAATTGCAAGAACTATCCTTGCAGACCCAAAAATTCTTATTCTTGATGAAGCAACATCCTCTGTTGATACAAGAACAGAGGTAAGGATTCAAAGGGCTATGGATAATCTTATGAAAGGCAGAACAAGCTTTATTATTGCTCACAGACTTTCTACAATAAGAGATGCTGACCTTATTTTCTTTATGAAGGACGGCGACATTGTTGAACAGGGCAACCACGATGAGCTTATAGCCAAGGACGGATTCTATGCCGAACTGTACAACTCACAGTTTGACAAGGTTGGATAAAATTAGATACTTTAAAAGTGGGCTGTATATTTTCAGCCCATTTTTTGCATATTTTGTAAGTTAAAAACAGTTGAAGAATAAGAGATTTTGTGATACAGTATTATATTAACAGGGGGTATCAATATGGATGAAAATGATGGAAGAAAAAATCTAATTGATTATAACGACGAATCCCAGCTGGAACAGAGACTTTCAGAAATTGACAAGCTGATTAAAAAAGAAAATATTGACATAGAAAGCCTGTTTAACAGCTTTGACAGTGATACAGATAAAGAAGAATATATAATTCCCCCACACACTTCTTCACTAAAAGGGAAAAACAGGAGCACCGACAAAACCACAGCAAGAAGTAAAAATAAGAAAGACTCTGCCAATCATTCCCAAAAACAAAAAAGGAATGAAAAAAAGAGCAAGACAACAAGGGAAAAAACAAAAAAGAACAAGCCTGAAGCTTATTCATCAAAAAAATATGTAAAAGAAAGAAAAAGTTCCACTGCTCACTCCTCTGTTGATACTGAAAAAAACGGAAAAAGTCTAAAAATTTTTTTAGTAATTTTCGCCCTGATTGTTATTATGGGTGCCTGTGGCACAGGGGTATTCATTTACTTCAATGGTTATGCAAGTCCAAACAACAGCTTAACCACAGAAAATATTACAGAAACCACTGTTGACCCACATGAGCTGTTGGCGGTTATAACCGTATCTGACAAGACTATCACCTTTAACGGGGAGGAAATCACAGAAAACGAACTGGAAAGTAAGCTGAATGAAAACAACAATCTGACCCTTTCCCTTATCAACGTGGGAGCTAATCCCCAAGTATATAATGCTGTTGCCACAATATTGAACAACCACGGCGGCAGTTATGAGCTTATGGATAACAAAAATACAAACCCATCTATTAACACCGACAATGCCACAACATCTGCTACCAAGTCTGAAAACCACCTTAATGAAGAAAGCCCTGCCAATTCTGCAGAAAGTAATATTTCTGAAGTTGAAAATCAGGAATAATTATCATTGACACAATAAGCTATATTGTGATATAATGTGCAAAGAATTTTAAATACCACTTATCAAGAGCGACTGAGGGACAGGCCCTGTGAAGTCCGGCAACCTGCATTTGCAAGGTGCCAAATCCTGCGGTATAGCCGAAAGATGAGTTTTTACCACCGTCTTTCTGCGGTGGTTTTTTATTTTTGAAAAAGGAAGGGGATTTTATGGCTAAATATTTATTTACATCTGAATCTGTTACAGAAGGTCATCCTGACAAGGTTTGTGACCAAATTAGTGACGCTGTACTTGACGCTATTTTTGAACAGGATAATATGGCACATGTAGCATGCGAAACTACTGCTGTGGCAGGCATTGTTAATATTATGGGTGAAATCAGCACAACTGCTAAAGTTAACTATGAGGCTGTTGTAAGAAATGTTATTAACGAAATCGGCTACAATGACGATGCTCTGCTGTTCAACGGAAGTAATTGTACAATAAACAATATGATTACTACCCAGTCACCTGACATTGCAATGGGTGTTAACGAAAGCTATGAGCTTAAGGACGGAGAAAGCGACGAACTTAATCGCTTTGGCGCAGGGGATCAGGGTATGATGTTCGGCTATGCTTGCGATGAAACAGAAGAACTTATGCCGATTACAATTTCCCTTGCTCACAAGCTTGCTAAAAAGCTGACAGAGGTAAGAAAGAACGGAACTCTCCCTTACTTAAGACCTGACGGCAAAACTCAAGTTACCGCCCTTTATGAGGATGGCAAGGTTACCTCTATTGACACTGTTGTTATCAGCACACAGCACAATGAAGATGTAACATTGGAGCAAATCAAAAATGACCTTATCAAATATGTAATCACACCTGTTATTCCCGAAAATCTGTTAAAGGACAATACAAGAATCCTTGTAAACCCAACGGGAAGATTTGTAATCGGCGGTCCTGCCGGCGACTCCGGTTTAACAGGCAGAAAGATTATTGTGGATACCTACGGCGGATATGGTCGTCACGGCGGCGGTGCATTTTCCGGTAAAGACCCAACAAAGGTTGACAGAAGTGCTGCCTACTATGCAAGATATATTGCAAAGAATATTGTAGCCGCAGGCATTGCAAAAAAATGCGAGGTTCAACTTGCTTATGCAATTGGTGTTGCAAAACCTGTTTCCGTTATGGTTGACACCTTCTCCACAAGCCCCTATTCCAATGAAGAAATTGCAAATGCAGTAAAAAAAGTATTTGACTGTCGTCCTGCCGCAATCATCAAGGAGCTTGATTTGAGAAATACAAAGTTCCTGCCAACAGCATCCTACGGTCATATGGGCAGAACAGATATTAATGTAAAATGGGAAGCAACCGATAAAGCTGATACACTAAAGAAGGCATTATAATTCTAAATTAGAATAATAAATACAGAGGCAGTAAAATAGTACTGCCTCTTTTTATTTATTATTTGCATAATTATATTTATAAAACAGATAAGTTGCATTGTTATAACGCTTGATATTTTGCCTATAATATAGGATAATGGTATTAATTAATCTATTATTAAAAAGAAAGCAAAAGTGATATTATGTCCAATAAAAGAAAATATACCTTGGGAGAAGAAATTTTCAGTTCTGTAAGTCACGGCGTGGGAGCTTGTCTTGCAATAGCCGGTACAGTTGTACTGCTTATAGCTTCTGCTGTTTACGGGGATGTTTGGGCGATAGTCAGTTCTGCAATATACGGCGGAACACTGATTATTTTGTACACTATGTCCACACTGTACCATTCCTTTACAGGAAAAAAAGTTAAGCATTTTTTTCAAATTATGGACCACAATTCCATATTCCTGTTAATTTCAGGTACATACACTCCTATTACTCTGTATATACTTGGCGGAGTAACAGGCTGGCTACTGTTCTCTATTGTATGGGCTGCTGCAATAATCGGTATTACCCTTAATTCAATTAATCTTGAAAAGGCAAAAATCCCCTCAATATTCTGTTATGTTGCAACAGGCTGGGTTATTATTTTTGCAATAAAGCCACTTGTTGTCACTGTCCCATTTATCTCTGCCTTGTTTCTCATACTTGGCGGTGTTCTTTATACCTTGGGCATTGTTTTTTATGCAATTAAAAAGGTAAAGTATTTTCATTCAATATGGCACATCTTTACAATTGCAGGAAGTGCTTTTCACTATTTTTCAATTCTAATTTCAATTATAAAAATATAATAAAATATGTGATGTTTTTGGGCTGAACAAAATTTTCCTATGTTGATAAATGTCAAATTTTGTGATATTATTAACTAGATTTACAAAAGGAAAGGAGTTCAGCCTTTTTATGAATACATTTGTATGGGTGATTATTATTACAGCCATAGCAGGTATTGGCGGAACAGGCATTGGCGGACTGGTCGGAGGAATGTTTAACAAAGATTCCGAAAAAACTGTAAGTCTGCTTCTCAGCTTTGCCGCAGGGGTAATGCTGAGTGTAGTATGCTTTGATTTGCTGTCAGATGCCATTGACCAACAACCAAATTCTACATTTCACCTTGTGCTTGTTATAGCTATGGTGCTGGTGGGATACGGTGTAATCTTCCTTTTGAACTACATAATTGACAAGACCACAAATCCGGAAGTTCCGCACATTGACAATAACCATCCCAAAACCGCTGACCAGCTTTCCGAGCTTATACACAGTGACCACTACCATGAACACAAGAAAAAGAAAACTCCCAGCAGTCTTTTCATTGGCGGACTTGTAATGGCATTTGCTATTGCTCTCCATAATCTGCCGGAAGGTATGGTAATCGGGGCTTCCTATGCACAGGATAAGGCAATGGGTTTTACAATCACAGGGGGGTTCGTTCTGGCTATAGTAATCGGACTTCACAATATTCCCGAGGGTATGTCAGTTTCTGTACCATTGATTGCAGGAGGAATGAAAAAGCCAAAGGCTATTTTTGTCACTGCATTAACAGGCGCTCCCACAATACTTGGTGCAATGCTGGGATATTCACTTGGCAGTATGGGACCCATAAGTCTGGCAATTTCTCTCAGCTTTGCCAGCGGAGCAATGCTTTATGTTGTATTTGGCGAACTTCTTCCGGAAGCTATCCTGATGTGGCGTTCAAAATTCCCTGCCTTTGGTATGCTTGTGGGAATGCTGACAGGTATGGTTATTATATTTGCATAAAATTTTTCGGGTCATATTTTTCATGATATAACCCGATTTTTATTTTACTGATTAAATTCCGAATAAAAACCGATGTAATTTAACGAGGGTAACTATGAAAACCATAAATACAATTAACAACAAAAAGGTCTTTTTCGATGGCTTGCACGATGGTATACCCATAGGACTTGGATATCTGGCAGTTTCCTTTTCCCTGGGAATTGCCGCAAAAAACGCAGGATTGAACCCCTTGCAGAGTTTCTTTGCAAGTATGCTATGCAATGCCTCGGCAGGTGAATATGCAGGTTTTACACTGATTGCCGCAGGTGCAACATATATTGAAATTGCCATAATAACACTGATAGCAAATGCAAGATATCTTTTAATGAGCTGTGCAATGAGCCAAAGAATGTCGCCAAAAACACCACTTGGGCACAGACTTCTGATGGGATTTTACATTACCGACGAGTTGTTCGGAATTTCAATTGCCCGACAGGGTAACCTGAATCCCATATACACCTACGGCGCTGTTGCAGTTGCCGCTCCGGGGTGGGCTGTTGGAACAGCCCTTGGTACAATTGCCGGCAATCTGCTGCCCCTTAGGATAGTAAGCGCCCTTAGTGTTGCACTGTTTGGTATGTTTTTAGCGGTTATAATTCCCCCCTCAAGAAAGAGCAAAATCATTGCAGGAATTATAATATTCTGCTTTACCGCAAGCTACTGTGCTTCTTGTGTGCCATATATTTCACAGCTCTCCGAAGGCACAAGAACCATTATTCTGACAATAACAATATCAACAGTGGCCGCAATTCTTTTCCCTCATAAAACTGATGAGGAGGATAAAGATGAAGCATAACCCTTACATTTATATACTGATTATGGCGGGTGTTTCTTTTCTCATAAGAGTTTTACCCCTGACACTAATCAGAAAGCAAATAAAAAATCAGTTTATACAATCATTTCTATACTATGTACCATATGTTACGTTGGCTGTTATGACCTTCCCTGCAATTATCAATGCAACACAATCCCCCATTTCGGGACTGATTGCTCTTATTGTAGGAATTGTTGCCGCTTGGTTTGGAGCAAGTCTTTTTCAGGTATCCTGCTCCTGCTGTGCTGTGGTGCTGATTGCAGAATTATTTTTAATTTAATACACTTAAAGAACGGCACCCTGTTTTGCAACAAGGTGCCGAAATTTTTTATTTATTTTGTTAATACTGATTAATTCCCAAACAGATTCTTGAAGATTTGTTCCAGAGAATATTCTGCTCCATATGTGTCTGTATACCAATTTTTTAAATAAACAAAGCCCACCGTAAGCAGAGAAGCAATTATAAGGAAAATAAGAATTTTTCTGAAAATATGGCGATTTTTCCTTTCCATAACCTGATAATAACCATCGTTGTAGTTATCTCTGTCATCCTCATCATCTAAAAATCGTTCCTGCATTTCCCTCTTCTTTTGTCCTTTTTTCTTCTGACCTTCTTCATATTTAACAGAGAAATTATCAACTGCGGGGGCACCCTTATGCCTTGCCTCTGTTACAATTATCAGCTTTTCAAGGGCCTTGTCAATGATTTCAGGATTTATGTCATCAATTTGAAAAATTTCTGTTTCTCCATATCTTGCAGAATAGAATACAAGACTATCAACAGGATACACACCGGCTTCGCAACCAAACTCACTGTTAAGCTCACTCAAAAGGAAGTGTACCATAGACTTTGTAACTCTGTCTTTGGGATATTCAAAACCAATGCTTGTCCTTAAATCCACGATTTTGCTATCTACTATCATATCACAATCAGCTTCTCCAATGAGCTCTTCTCCAAAGTCAAAGGAGGGATTAAAAATAACCCTGCTGGTGGGAGTAATGATTTTGGGGATAAAGTTGCGTCTGAATTTTAAAGCAAGTTCCAGAAGCTCCTGCGACTCCTCATCTGTTGCAGGCTGAAAAAACTGACTGATATCCGAGGGTACTGCTCCTCTACGGTAGCAAATATCCATCTTTGCAAGGAACCAGCACTGCTGAACAAGGCTGTTTGAACCGTCGCTGCCATTTTCCATATAGTCAAAAATTTTCATAACCGCATAGTCATAGCGTTCCTTAAGCTCATTATAATATTTGCCGTTCAGCCGCCATTTCAGACTTTCTATACTGCGCTGCGCAACAGAGTTTTCAATGGGGTCGTAACCTTCGTCGTTGCAAAACACAGCCACGAGTACCTTTGCAACATACCTGAAGGCAAGCTCCATAAGGGCATTTGTTATGTCGCTTTCACTGTTGACAGGTATGCCAAGCTGATAATCATCAGAAAAAGGGATAATACCCGAAGCTGTTGTAAAAAGCTCCTCATTTGGCAGAGCAGACGTTACACTGTCACGCACAAGCTCATCAAGGATACTTTCACCCTGTAAAAAAGAATCTAAAACCATACTCTCTCCATTTATCTGTAGTCAATCGGCAGTGTAGCTACTGCATTCAGGTCAAGGGATGCAATATTATTATCAAGGTATTCATAATAACTCTGACTACCAACCATTGCGGCATTGTCACCGCAATATTTTTTCTCCGGCATAAACAGACGGTAATTCCTTTTACTGCACTCCTCCATCAATCTTTTCCGAAGGAGAGAATTTGCAGAAACACCACCTGCTATTACCAAAGTAGACACCTTGTAATCCTCTGCAGCCTTTAAAAAGTTTGTTACAAGACAGTCCACAACAGCCCAACGAAAAGAAGCGCACAAATCAGCTTTTGGAAGTTCATCGCCCTTTTGATTTGCATTGTGAATTGTGTTTATAATAGCAGTTTTTAAACCACTAAAAGAAAAGTCATATGGCGCATCGTTTACAATGGGTCTTGGCAGTTTGAAAGCAAAGGGATTGCCCTTTTCTGCCTCAATATCCATAGAGATACCGCCGGGGTAGCTCATACCCATTGTTCTTGCCGCCTTGTCAAAGGCTTCTCCTGCAGCATCGTCCCTTGTTCGTCCGATAATTCTCATTTTTGTGTAGGATTCTACCATCACTATATGGCTGTGACCACCCGAAACTACTAAACACATAAAGGGTGGCTTTAGTTCTTTGTTAGAAATATAATTCGAAGCAATGTGGCTTCTCAAGTGATGTGTCGGCACAAGGGGCTTATGTGTTGCATAAGAAAGTCCTTTTGCAAAATTCACCCCAACAAGAAGGGCACCAATAAGCCCCGGTGCGTGTGTAACACCGATTGCATCTATATCGTCAAGGGTTACATTTGCATCAATAAGCGCCTGCTTAACTACCTGACTTATTGACTCTGCGTGTCTGCGGGAGGCAATTTCAGGCACAACACCACCATATAATTTATGCTCCTCCACCTGACTTGCAACCACATTGGAAAGGACTGTTCTGCCATCCTCAACCACTGCTGCGGCTGTTTCGTCACAGGAGCTTTCTATACCCAATATCTTCATTTATTTTTCCTTTACTGAATAAAAAACTTTGTCAAAATCAAACCGTTCTCCTGTGGATTGCGGTAAAAATTTTTTCTTATACCTTGTTGAGTAAAGCCGAACTCTTTATAAAGTCCAATTGCAGAAATATTGCTCTCTCTCACCTCAAGAGAAACAAAGGACAGATTGTTTTTAACAGCTGTTTCTATAACCTTTTGCAGCAATTTTCTGCCGACGCCCTGTCTGCGGAACTTTTCTTTCACAGCAATATTGGCTATATATCCCTCGTCAAGCACCATATTAAAACCTATATATCCTGCGGCTTCTCCATTCAGCTCTGCTACATAAAAGCAAGCCCCAACCTTAGAAAGCTCGGCATTGAGACTTTCAAAAGACCAGGGATTACTAAAACATTCATCTTCAATTTGTTTTACGGCAGAAATATTTGCCTCATTCATTCTGACTATCTTCATTATTTTCTGCTTGTTGTTTTTTTAATTCTTGAAAATATTTTTCAATACTTCTTTTAATAATATCACGGCTGGAACGATAAATTCCCACACCAAAGCCGTAGGGGTCAGGAACACCGTGGTCAGCACCTGTCATTACCTTGATTTTGTTTCTGGGCACACCACAGTTAATAAGAGCTTCGGCGTGCTGAAAGCTCATAGTACAAAAGGACACATAGTCATCAATATTACAATCGCTGAATTTTCTTGCTCTGTGGTTACTGATGTCAATTCCGATTTCTTCACAGGCAATGACTGCATTTTCTGACACAGGAAGATTATCTTCTGTGGCAAGACCTGCACTTTCGGCAACAGCATCAATATTGTACTCCTTGGCAAGTTTATTAAAAATACCTTCGGCCATTGGTGAACGGCAGGTATTACCTGTGCAAACAAAAAGCACCTTTTCCATTTAAAAACCTCCTTAATACGGGTTTTTATATTATACACTCATATTTAAAAATCGTACAAATATATGTACATATTTAATTTTGCAATTCATTGGGTAATTTACACACCCTTACGGAGATTATACCATTACAAAAGGAATATTGCAATATTTAATATATGAACTTTTTGTTATTTATGAGTTAAATTATTGAAAAATCTTACACAAAAGGGGTTGTCAGCGACAACCCCTTAACAAATTAAAAATTATTAAATTACTTGAGATATGTAAGGCCTGTTTCGCCGATTGCTCCGTCAATGCCCTGGAAGCCGTTTGCGCAACATACATATACTCTCATATTGGACTTACCAATTGAATCAACTGTAAGTGTGCCGTTTGTAACAGTCTTTGTGTCACCTGTAACGGCATCAATATATGTACCGTTAGGAATGTTCTTGAATGTAGCACTACCACTGATTGAAACACAAGCAAGCGAATCTGTGCTATCGTCTGTATATCTTCTGATATAAGCCATATTGCCGCTTACATAGCTGCTCTCTGTTGTGTACTGACCCTTCTGCAGTGCAGGGATAGCACGACGGATTTTATTCAGCTTTGTAATATGCTTTGACAATGTTGAGTCAAGAGTTTCCTTTACAGTACCGCTTGCTTTATATTCACCAAAGTCTGTTGTGGAAACATCACCCTTCAAATAATCGCCGTAATATGCACGACCTGTCTTTGATATTGGTAATTTATCTCCACCGCCATCAACCATTTGACCCTTCATAAATTCAACTTCTGAGCCATAATATACACAAGGAATACCTCTGAATGTGAACATTAAATCAAGATTTTCAGCCCATGCTGCTGTACCGCCGGAATATCTGGTCATTGTACCCGGACCATAGTCATGAGAATCAACATAAACAACGTTCCAAGAAGCATCATTATAATACTTATCTTCGTACCTAGCGCCAAATGCACGGGATGCGTTTTCAAAATTCCAGTGCATGGAGAAGTCAATAACATTCATGCCTGAATTTTGGCTATAATCAGGTGTATGATAATCAATACCCTTTAAGAAAACATTTTGGCTTGTTGGCTGCTTATTCGGATAGAAATTCTCAATCCAGTGGTCAAGAGTCAAATTAGTATTAGCATTAACAGCACTTGAATTACTGTTCCAGTTCCACTGGTTTGCGTATTTATCATTGGATTCTTTCCATGTGTAGAAAGGAGCAGATTCGCTTGCCATATCACGATACCAAGCACTTGTATGTCTTGTACATGCTTCACCAAACATATAGAAACCGATGCCGCCTGCTGCTTTAAGCTGCTCATTATACATCATGTTCAGTGAGAGACGTGATATATGCCTTAATGTATCAACACGGAATGCGTCAACACCCATTGCCAAATATTTGCTGTATGCATCAACAGTGTATTCAGCAACAGCAGGGTTTTCTGTGTTAAGGTCTACGCAGTCACCGGCAATCTGAGAATACTGTGTTGCATAATCGTCCCAGTTATAATTCTGCCAATAACCGCTGTGGTAATAGTTCTTTGAGTTGTAAGGAGCATCATCGGGGAAAACCTTGTTGGTTTGTGCTTTATCATAATCAACACCTGTTTTAAATCTGGTGTAATTATCACAATTATCAGGGAAGTCCTTAAAGTTCTGCTGTCCTGCAGGAGGGTCAATACCCTTCATCAATCTGAGTCTTGCCCCATGTTGCTCTCCCCCAGGCAATGCCCAATACTCTTCAGCAGTTTTTACTCCTGCTTCCTTTAAAAGCTCCTCTGTAGGAATCATAGACTCTTCTATATTTCCTAAATCTTTACTATAATCCTTTGTAAAGAGAGGACAAAGTGTGTTTTCGCCAAAATTACCTGTGTGCTGTAACACTACGTCCTGTACAATCTTCATACCCTTTGCATGGGCTGCGTCAATAAGATCCTGGAAAGTAAAGTCATCACTCTCATATCTTGGATCAACCTTTGAGAAATCCATAGCATGATAGCCATGATAGTCATAGCCTGAACCGTTTTCAACTACAGGGGTAATCCAAATTGCAGAGAAACCAAGAGCTTTGATATAGTCAAGTTTTTCTGCAAGGCCCTTAAAGTCACCACGCCAAGGCTTGTCAGAATCAGGATTGTTGAATTGACCATCGTCCCAACAATGTACATCGTTGCTTTCGTCACCATTATAGAATCTTGTTGTCATAACAAAATATATGGTGTCCTCTCTGAAATCTATGGAAGAAACAGGGTCGGCATTATCAGGATTTGAATTTCTCCAAATACCATTTTTGTGCCACCACTCACCGGTGTTTCTTGTAAATTCCTTTGTAAGTTGATTACCATTCTTGTCTGTAATCAAAAAATTTATCTTTGTTACATTGTTGAATGTATATGTATACCAATCGTCACCCTGTGCAGCATCCTTTGTCATTGCTACACCGGGATATTCAACCTCAATATTTGTTGGAAGTGAGTTCCAGTAGTAAACGTATGGAACTATATCGGCACTTTTATAGTGAATTGTAATGCCTGCATCTGCACCTGCAGAGGAAGTCTGTGTGTCCTTAGCGGATACCACAGCGGTGCCTACTATTGCAACAGATACTGCCAATACAATGACCATTAAAAGCGCTAATATTTTTTTAATGCCGGTCATTTTATATTCCTCCGCTGATTAGTATGGTAAACCTGCACAGTGCTTCTGAATTGCTGTTGCATCCTTAACATCTAATACTCCGTCATTGTTAAAGTCTGCACGTTCTGCAACAAATTTGTTTATAGCAATGTTTGCAAGATGCTTCTGAATGTAAGTTGCGTCAGACACGTCAACTCTGTTATCATCATTTACGTCACCCAAAAGACCTCCGGGCTGTGGCTTGCTTTCTGATGTTGCAGCACCACTCTTGGCTGTGTATGTGAGAGTCTTGTTAATTGTCTGGTTGTCACTGCCCTGAATATAAACCTCTACAGTGTATTCACCTGCTTTTGCAGGAGTGAAACTGTAGTTAGCATTCTTTGTATAATAAGCAGTGTTAACCTGTGTACCATTTGGGTCCTTAACAATATACTTATAGAAAAGAAGCTTTGTTCCTGTGTTACCACCTGCTGCGCTAACACTTACATTAACTGCAGAATTAAGCTCAATCTCACTGTTGTTTGAAGGAGAAGCTGATTTGAATACAGGCTTAACCTCCTGGCTTGGATCATTAATTACATAGCTCATTGTTTTTGAGTTAGTATTGCCTGAAGCGTCCTTGACATCAACTTTAATTGTGTATGTACCTGCTGCTGTGGGCATCCATCTGAATGTAGCATTAGCAGAGTAAGCCTGTGCAACAGAGTTATTAACAGAATACTGATACTGAATAACTGTACCGGAAGTAGTTACGGCATCTGTTGTAAATGTAATTTCACAGCCTGTATACTGAGGAGAAGCTGAATCTGCTTCAAAGCTTTTTATTCTCAAAGGGCTTGTGTCGTAGTCGGAAAAAGAACCTGTTTTGTTGTTGTAAATCTTGTTATTTCCGGGATATGTCATATCTCCTGTTTTGTTAGCGTCTGAACCACTGTTGAAGATAATCATGGTATATGTGCCGTCAAGCTCATATGACCAAACTCCATCACCCTCATCTGTCATCTTTGCGCCGGGCCATGAACCATTATTTTTATTACCATTGTTTGTGTCCCAAACATAGCAATAAACACTTGACCAATTTGCATCGTTCTTGCAATAAACCATATGGCCTGCCGCTGCTGTAGCTTCTGAATCTTCCAAATTTGTATCGGCAGCTAATACAGAATAGCCCCCAACGCAAATCACTCCTACTAACATGAGTATAGAGAGGAAAATTCCAAGCATTCTTTTACTTGTTTTTTTCATTGTCTTTGCCTCCAGAGTTATAAATTTTATAAACTTTACATAATACATTATACCAAAAAACGAGGGCGTTTTATATTCTTATTAAGAATAATAAAACTTAAATAGTATACAAGATTTAGTGACTATAACTAGTTAATTCCACCAAATTTTAAACTGTTTGTTAACACACCTTTAAATGGGTGTAAACACAGACATTATTTAACGTCTTTGATTTTCTCCCAATAAGCTTTAAAGGACTGTTCATTTTTATTATCACCATAGTAATAATACTGTCTGCCCACAAGGTTATCAGGCAGATATTGTTGAGGTATATAGTGGTCCTTATAATCGTGGGGATATTTGTAAAACTGCCCCTTATTTTCGTTATCCTCACCATCATAATGCATATTTTGCAGTTGTCTTGGTATATTTCCTGCTTTGCCGCTTTTCACATCTGCCATAGCCTCATTAATTGCCATATATCCCGAATTAGACTTTGGTGCGTTACATACCATAATAACTGCATCTGCAAGGGGTATTCTTGCTTCGGGAAGCCCCACCGCCATCGCAATATCAACACAGTTTTTTACAATGGGAATAAGGTTAGGATAGGCAAGTCCCACATCTTCACAGGCACAAACCATAAGCCTCCTGCAGGCTGAAATTAAATCCCCTGCAACAAGCAGTCTTGCAAGATAGTGTATTGCTGCATCTGCATCACTGCCTCTCATACTCTTTTGGAAAGCAGACAGAATATCGTAGTGCTCGTCCCCATCTCTGTCATAGCGCATTGAACTCCGCTGTGTAAGTTCCTTTACAGTTTCCACAGTAATTTTTTTAGTACCATTCACCGTATCTGTTGCAAGGAACGAAAGCTCTGCACTGTTAATTGCCTTTCTCACATCACCGCCACAGGCAGTTGCAATTGTTCTTATGCAATTTTCTTCAAATTCCACTTTAATCTGATTTTCCCCTTCAAGTATATCAAAGGCTCTTTTTACTGCATTTTCCACATCATTTGGCTGAACAGACTTAAATTCAAAAACCGTACAACGACTGAGGATTGCATTATATACATAGAAGTAGGGATTTTCTGTTGTAGAGGCTATAAGAGTAATTTTACCGTTCTCTATGTATTCAAGGAGAGTCTGTTGCTGCTTTTTATTGAAATACTGAATTTCGTCCAAATACAAAAGAATTCCGTTAATACCGCCAAAGCCGTCAAGCTCCTTGAAAACATCCTTTATATCTGCTGTTGAGGCAGTTGTGCCGTTGAGCTTTTTCAAAGTCATATTGGTACGCTTTGCTATGTATGTTGCAAGGGTTGTCTTTCCTATGCCGGAGGGACCGTAAAAAATCAGATTTGGTATACTGCCGCTGTCTATTATCTTTCTCAAGGGTTTATTCTCATCGATAAGGTGATGTTGCCCTACAATATCCTCCAGAGAATCAGGTCTTAATCTGTCTGCCAAGGGCTGCATAGTGTTCTCCTTTTTTCTTAAAAATATTGGGTGCCGATACGACACCCAAAAAACAGTAGTATAATTATTATTTTAATCCGTAGAGAGGATATTTTTTGCAGATTTCTTCTACACCTGCACGTACCTTCTCTTTGTTTCCTTCGTAATCTGTAAGCACCATTGTGATATACTCTGCAATTTTGTCACAGTCTTCTTCCTTAAGACCACGTGTTGTAACTGCCGCAGTACCGATACGGATACCACTTGTAACAAATGGGCTGAGAGGTTCATTAGGAATAGTATTCTTATTTACTGTAATATAACAATCGTCAAGACGAGCTTCCAGCTCCTTGCCTGTAACACCTGTATCTCTTAAATCCATAAGGAGGACATGATTGTCTGTACCGCCCGAAACAAGCTTGCAGCCTCTCTTTACAAGACCTTCTGCAAGAGCCTTGCAGTTCTTCACAATCTGCTCACCGTATGCCTTGAATTCAGGCTTGAGAGCTTCTCCAAAGCAAACAGCCTTTGCTGCAATTATATGCATAAGAGGGCCGCCCTGTGTGCCCGGGAATATTGCCTTGTCAATTGCCTTTGCATACTCCTCTTTGCAAAGGATAAGACCGCCTCTTGGTCCTCTGAGTGTTTTATGAGTTGTTGTTGTAACAAAGTCACAGTATGGTACAGGGTTTGGATGAACACCTGCTGCTACAAGACCTGCAATATGTGCCATATCCACCATAAGAAGAGCGCCAACCTTATCGGCAATCTCTCTGAATTTGGCAAAATCAATAACTCTTGGATATGCAGAAGCACCGGCAACAATCAGTTTTGGCTTACATTCCATTGCTGTTTCAAGAACCTTATCGTAATCAATTCTATGTGTTTCGCTGTCTACGCCATAGGCTACAAAGTTAAAGTATTTACCACTCATATTAACAGGTGAACCATGTGTAAGGTGACCGCCCTCATTAAGGTTCATACCCATTACTGTGTCACACGGCTCAAGAACAGAGAAATACACAGCCATGTTTGCCTGTGCACCGGAATGAGGCTGAACATTTGCGTGCTCTGCGCCAAAGAGTTCGCATGCTCTCTTTCTAGCAGTTTCTTCCACCTTATCTACACAGTAGCAACCGCCGTAATATCTCTTTCCGGGGTAACCTTCAGCATATTTATTTGTAAGAAGACTTCCCATTGCAGCCATTACAGCAGGAGAAACAATATTCTCTGATGCAATAAGCTCAAGATTTCTGCACTGACGAGCCTGTTCTTCAAGCATTGCAGAGCCAACCTCCGGGTCGTACTGATTAACGTAACCAATTGTATCCATAAGTTCCATTTTCTTTACCTCTTTCAATTAAAGTACAAGTTTATTATATAGGATTATGCAGGATTTTTCAACTACTAATGCAGAATTATAATATATTTTATAATATCTACAGTATTGTTTAATTCTTGTTCATAGACAGCACTTCTTCAGCAAGTTCATAAAGCTCCTGAAGTGATGATGTATGACCTGCCTTATTCCTTAAGGAAGCTGCGCCCTTAAATCCCTTTATATACCAGACAATGTGCTTTCTGCTCTGTCTTATACCAAGAAACTCACCCTTTAATTCACACATTCTCTCTATCTGTTGTA